>NZ_BAABIL010000073.1:0-3084 GCF_039542765.1 Kineococcus glutinatus | reverse complement strand
CAGCCACCGCGTGACCGTGCCCTCGGTGACGCTCTCCCCGAGCGCCGGCATCTGCACCGCGTTCGACATCTGCTTCCTTCTCCTCACGGACGACGGGCTCGTCCGGCGCCGGATCGCGCCGGGTGCTCAGGTGACGGCTGCTCGGGGTGGCGCCGTGCGGGACCCCTCCCGCACGGCGCCACCCCGACAGGTTCAGGCGTGGGAGTGCAGGGGCTTGCCCGCCAGGGCGAGGAAGGCCTCCCCGAGCGCCTCGTTCTGCGTGGGGTGGGCGTGGACGAGGGTGGCGACCTCCTCCGGGTAGGCCTCCCAGTTCACGACGAGCTGCGCCTCGCCGACCTGCTCCCCGACCCGGCTGCCGATCATGTGGACGCCGACGACGGGGCCGTCCTTGGCGCGCACCAGCTTGACGAACCCCTGGGTGCCGATGATCTGGCTGCGGCCGTTGCCGCCGAGGTTGTACTCCACGACGTCCACCTCGCCGTACTTCTCGCGCGCCTTGGCCTCGGTGAGCCCGACGGAGGCCACCTCCGGCTCGCAGTAGGTGACCTTCGGGATGCCCGTCTCGTCGATGGGCACGGGGTTCAGCCCGGCGATGTCCTCGGCGACGAAGATGCCCTGCTGGAAACCGCGGTGGGCCAGCTGCAGGCCCGGCACGATGTCGCCGACGGCGCGGACGCCCTCCACGTTGGTGCGCAGCCGCTCGTCGGTGAGGACGAAGCCGCGGTCCACCGCGACGCCCTGCTCCTCGTAGCCGAGGCCGGCGGTGTTGGGGCCGCGGCCGACGGCGACGAGGAGCAGGTCCGCCTCGAACGTCTTGCCGTCCTCCAGCCGCACGACGACCCCGGAGTCGGACTGCTCGACCCCGGCGAAGCGCACACCGAGGCTGAACTTGATGCCGCGCTTGCGGAAGGCGCGCTCCAGCGCCTTGCTCAGCGCCTCGTCCTCCAGCGGGACGAGGTGGGGCAGGGCCTCCACGATCGTGACGTCGGCGCCGAAGGAGCGCCACACGCTGGCGAACTCCACGCCGATCACGCCGCCGCCCAGGACGACCACGCTCTTGGGCACGGAGTCCAGGCCGAGGGCCTGCTCGCTGGTGATGACCCGCCCGCCGATCTCCAGGCCCGGCAGGGAGCGGGAGTAGGAGCCGGAGGCCAGCACGACGTTCCTGCCGGTGTAGCGCTTGCCGGCGACCTCGACGGCGTTCTTGGCGACGAGGCGGCCCTCGCCCTCCACCACGGTGATCTTGCGGGACTTCACCAGCCCCTGCAGGCCCTTGAAGAGGCGGCCGATCACGGCGTCCTTGTACTTGTTGACGCCGGCCATGTCGATGGCCTCCAGGGTGGCCCGCACGCCGACGGCCTCGCTCTCGCGCGTGGCGTCGGCCACCTCGGCCGCGTGGAGAAGAGCCTTGGTCGGGATGCAGCCGCGGTGCAGGCAGGTGCCGCCGAGCAGGTCCTTCTCCACCAGGGCGACGGACAGGCCCAGCTCCGCGGCGCGCAGCGCGCAGGCGTACCCGCCGCTGCCCCCGCCCAGGATGACGACGTCGTACTCCGGCGCATCGGCCACGGCAGGCTCCCTCGCTGCTCGTCCAGCTGTCGGTCGCCGCTCATCCTGTCACCCCCGTCCAGCGGAACCCCAGCGGGGCGGGCCGCGGGCGCGCCGGACGCGCGACGGCGGCGCCGTGTCGACACGGCGCCGCCGTCGCGGGCGCAGGGCTCAGCGGCCCGGGAGGGGGGACGTCAGCGCAGCCACTCGCTCTCGCTGGAGCGCAGCCACTCGTCCTCGCTGGAGCGCAGCCACTCGTCCTCGCTGGAGCGCAGCCACTCGCTCTCGCTGGAGCGCAGCCACTCGTCGGAGGTGGCGCTCTGCGGGGTGTCCGTGCCGCTCGGGGCCGCCTGGGCCGCGACGGGGGTCAGCAGGACCGCTGCGGCGGCGAGGGCGGTGCCGGTGGCGCTGAGAGCGACGCGGCGGACGGCGGCGGAGCGGCGCATGCATTCCTCCAGGGCTCACCACCGGCCAGCGGTGGTGCGGGGTGTGGGTCGGGGTCTGGCGGGTGTCCTACCCGCGCGGCGGCCCGATGCACGCACCCTACATTGAGTAACCGACTGATCGCACACCGTTCATGAATGTGCTCTTCGGCACACCGCCCGTCACTTCGCCGCGAGCGACTCCGCGAGCGCCACCAGGCTGCGGACCGCCACGCCGGTACCGCCGCGCGGCGTGTAGCCGTGCGCCGTACCCGTGTTGAACGCCGGACCGGCGATGTCCAGGTGCAGCCACGGACGGGGACGCCCGGCCTCGTCCCTGCCGACGAACTCGGCCAGGAACAGGCCGGCCACGAGCATGCCGCCGTAGCGGTCGCCCATGTTCGCGATGTCCGCCACCGTCGAGTCCAGGCTCGGGCGCAGCTCCGCCGGCAGCGGCATGGGCCAGAACTGCTCACCGGCCTGGCCCGCGGCGGCGAGGAAGCGGTCGCGGAAGGCGTCGTCGTTGCCCATCACCGCCGACACCCGGTTCCCGAGGGCGACCATCTGCGCGCCCGTGAGCGTCGCGACGTCCACCACGTGGTCGGGACGCTCCTCACCGGCCGCGACCAGGGCGTCGGCGAGCACGAGACGGCCCTCGGCATCGGTGTTGAGCACCTCGACCGTGCGGCCCCCGTAGGTCGTGAGCACGTCGGAGGGCCGCTGGGCCTCACCGGAGGGCATGTTCTCCGCCATCGCCAGCCAGCCGGTGACGCGCAGCGGCAGGTCGAGCTCGGCCACGGCGCGCACCGCCGCCAGCACCGCCGCGGCGCCCGCCATGTCGCACTTCATCGTCTCCATGCTCGCCGCGGGCTTCAGCGACAGGCCGCCGGAGTCGAAGGTGATGCCCTTGCCCACCAGCGCCAGGTGGCCGCGGGCGCGCTTGGGGGAGTGGTCCAGCACCACCAGGCGCGGCGGGCGCGACGAGCCCTGACCGACGCCGAGGATGCCGCCGTAGCCGCCGGCGGCCAGCTCGGCCTCGTCGAGGACGCGCACCCGCACGCCGGTACCGGCCAGCTGCTCGGCGGCGGCGGCGGCGAAGTCGGCCGGTGCGAGGTCG
>NZ_BAABIL010000072.1:0-12940 GCF_039542765.1 Kineococcus glutinatus | reverse complement strand
CGGTGGCGCTCGTGGCTCCTCGGCGGCCGTCCGGCGGGACCGCCTGGTGGGTCCCGGGGGAGGCCGCCGCGCTGGCCGACCACCTCCGGTGCGCCCGCGAGTCGGGCCGGCCGGCCCTGGTGCTGCTGGACGACGTCTGCTCCCTGGCCGAGACCGACGTGGAGGACCTGGTGCTGCGCCTGGCCGCCGCCCGCGGCGGGGAGGCGCTGGTGGGGGCCGGTTCCTCCGCGGAGCTGGCGGGCGCCTACCGCGGGCTGCCGGTGCTGCTGCGGCGCGCCGGGCGGGGTGTGCTGCTCGGGACGGGGCCACGGGTCGAGGGGGAGGTGCTGGGCCTGCGCTCGCTGCCGGCTCCGGGCCCCGGTCCGGGGGCCGGTTTCCTCGTCGGCGGCGGGGGCACGGCGGGCACCGCGCTGCCCGTGCGGCTGGCGGCTCCCCGGCGGTGGGCGGAGCACGCCCCTGCTGCCTCTACGGTGGCGGGGTGACCCCCCTGGACGGACCCCCGGACGTCCGCGTGCGCGAAGCCGCGGTTGAGGACTGCGAGGAGATCGCGGTCATGGTGCGTGCCCTGGCGGCCCACGTGGGCCACGAGGGCTCGGCCACCGCGACCGCCGCCGACTTCGAGCGGGCCCTGTTCGGCCGCGATGCCCGCGTCGGTTGCCTCGTGGCCGAGGTCCCCTCCCCGTCCGGCGCCGTGGTCGCGGGGATGGCGATGTGGTTCACCACCTTCTCGACGTGGCAGGGGCGTCACGGGGCGTGGCTGGAGGACCTGTTCGTGCACCCCGGCCACCGGGGGCTGGGCATCGGCCGCACCCTCGTGCAGACCCTCGCGGGCGTGTGCGCGGAACGGGGCTGGGGGCGGCTGGAGTGGCTCGTCCTGGACTCCAACACCTCGGCGCAGGCGTTCTACCGCCGGCTGGGTGCTCAGCGGCAGGAGGGCGCCTCGGTGTGGCGGCTGGCCGGGGAGGACCTGCCGGCGGTGTCGGGCACGATGACGGAGGCGAACCGAGGGTGAGTGCTGAATCACGCTCCGCGTCTGAGACGCTGGGAACCACAGGTCGCGCGACACCGGCGGCCCAGGACCTCGGAGGACGGACAGTGGCGACCGACGTGGCCGGCGCGGACGCCGTCAGCGACCTCGTGGAGCTCAGGGTGCCCGCCGACCCCGCCTACCTGACGGTGGTGCGCACGGCGAGCGCCGGGCTCGCCGCCAGGCTCGACCTGACCCTGGACGAGATCGAGGACCTGCGCATCGCGGTCGACGAGGCCTGCACCCTGCTGCTGGACCCCCAGGAGGCGGACGGGCGGATCACCGCCACCTTCCGGCTCGGCAGGGGCGCGCTGGAGGTCGAGGTGCGCGGCCCCGCGACCAGCCTGCCGGAGCGCTCGAGCTTCGCGTGGGCGGTGCTCGAGGCGCTCGTCGGTGAGGTCACGACCGGGCAGGGCGAGCACGGCGCGTGGATCGTGCTGCGCCACACCAGGGCACGGGGGGCGACGTGACGGGGATGGCGACGTGAGCGGGGGGACCACGTGGGCGGGGAGGTGACGTGATGGCCGCGGTGGACGGTGGCGACACCACCGGGCACCTCCTGGCCGGCCCTCCTGCCGCTCGCCGGGGGGACGACGAGCCGCGGCCGGTCGAGCCGGACGCACCGCACGAGCTGGCCGACTTCCAGCGCCTGGCGGGGCTGCCGGAGGGCAGCCCCGAGCACAGTGCGCTGCGCGAGGCGCTGCTGCGGCGCCACCTGCAGCTGGCCGACCACCTGGCGCGCCGCTTCAGCGGGCGCGGCGAGCCGCACGACGACCTCGTGCAGGTGGCCACCATCGGCCTCATCAAGGCCCTGGACCGCTTCGACGCCTCCCGCGGCGTGCCGTTCCCGGCCTATGCCATCCCCACGATGCTCGGCGAGGTCAAGCGGCACTTCCGCGACCGCGGCTGGGCGTTGCGGGTGCCGCGGCGCATGCAGGAGACGGGACGCGCCCTGGCGGACGCGCGGGAAGCCCTGACGCACGAGCTGGGCCGGGCACCGACGGTCGCCGAGCTCGCCGCCCGCACCGGTCGCGACGCCGACGAGGTCGTCGAGGTGCTGGAGTCGGCGAACGCCTACGCCACCGTCCCCCTCGACGTGGCGGCACCGGACGTCGGCGCAGCACACCTGGGGGCCACGGACGAGCAGCTGGAGCGGGTGGACAACCGCGAGGCGCTGCGACCGCTGCTGGCGCGGCTGCCGGCCCGGGAGCGGCGCATCCTCGCGCTGCGCTTCGTGCGGGGCATGTCGCAGTCGCAGATCGCGGCGGAGGTCGGCATCTCGCAGATGCACGTCTCGCGGTTGCTGAGCCGGACCCTCGCCCAGCTGCGGGAGGGGCTGGGCGGCGACGAGGCGTGAGCTCGGCCCGGCGCGCTCAGCGCTCGGGGTCGGGCAGGACGTCGCGGGAGAAGAGGCCGGCGAGGACGAGGGCGGCGGGAACGCTGAGGAGCAGGCCGGCCCACGTGGTGCCCCCGCCGAACTGCGGCAGCCCGACCGCGAGCTGCAGCACCTGCCACACCAGCAGCGGGGCGCGCACCCCCCGGCGACCGGCCAGCAGACCACGCGCACCCAGGACCAGGGCGACGGCCAGGAGCAGCGCGGAGGCGGCGAGGGCCACGGCGGCCCCCGGCTCGGTGGCCCGGCTGACGAGGAGACCGCGCACCTCGTAGGCCGCACCGGCCAGGGCGAGCAGTGCTTCGAAGCCCACGAGGGCGACCACGACCCGGCGCGGCCACCGCCGCTGGGCGTGCGGTGGGGGCGTGGCTGGTGCAGGCTGGGAAGAACGACTCACGAACGCAAGCTAACCGTCGGTGCGGGAACACACCCGCATGGCCTATGTGTTACGAGCATGTGACGAAAGCCTCAGGGTCAGGTGACGAGGAGACCGCTTCTTCCCCTTGTGGGACCCGCCCTGGGATGTGAGTCTGTATTCAACGAGATCCCCGACGATTCGAGACCGCACGCGGTCACGCGATCGTCCCGGCACCGCCGGCGTCGCCGGTGCTCAGGGATCATCGCACCCGAGACCGTTCCCACGGCTTCGGCGTGCGTACCCGACACCGCTACGCAGAGGAGTGAACAACCGATGGACTGGCGCCACCGTGCCGCCTGCCTCGACGAGGACCCCGAGCTGTTCTTCCCCATCGGGAACACCGGACCGGCGATCCTGCAGATCGAGGAGGCCAAGGCGGTCTGCCGTCGCTGCCCGGTCGTGGAGTCCTGCCTGAAGTGGGCCCTCGAGACCGGGCAGGACGCCGGCGTGTGGGGCGGGCTCTCGGAGGACGAGCGCCGCGCCCTCAAGCGGCGCGCGGCCCGCGCCCGCCGCGCGAGCTGACCGCCGCGTCGACGCAACGCAGCAGCGCCCCGGCCCCAGGGCCGGGGCGCTGCTGTGTGTCACCCGCCGGTGGTGGACCTGCGCAGCGTGCGGATCCGGGCCTCCAGGACCACCTCGGTGCCGCCCTGGGCGCTGGCACCGAAATCCATCCGGCCCCGCAGCTCGCCCGCCACGAGCGAGTGCACGATCTGCGTGCCCAGACCGGAGCGCCCCACCGCGAAGTCCTCCGGCAGGCCCATGCCGTCGTCGGACACCGTGACCACGAGCCGCTCGTCGTCCTGCCGGTCCACCCGCAGCTGCACCGTGCCCGTCTCACCGGGGCGGTAGCCGTGCTCCACGGCGTTCGTCACCAGCTCGGTCAGCACGAGCGCCAGCGGCGTGGCGTCCTCCTGGCGCAGCGCGCCGAAACGGCCCTGCCGGTCGATGCGGATGCGCTCGGAGGACGCCGTGGCCACCTCCGCGGCGAGCAGCAGGCAGCGGTCCAGCACCTGGTCGAAGTCCACCGCCTCGTCCACGCCCTGGGCGAGGGTCTCGTGCACCAGCGCGATGGTCGCCACCCGCCGCATGGCCTCCTGCAGGGCGGCCCGACCCTCGTCGGAGCGGATGCGCCGCGCCTGCAACCGCAGCAGCGCCGCCACCGTCTGCAGGTTGTTCTTCACCCGGTGGTGCACCTCCCGGATGGTGGCGTCCTTCGTCATCAGCTCCCGCTCCCGCCGGCGCAGCTCGGAGACGTCGCGGACGAGCAGCAGCGCACCCACGCGTGCCGGCGCCGCCCCCGCCTCCTCGCGCCGCGTGAGCGGGATGGCCCGCATGGACAGCGTGGCCGCGTCGGTCTCCAGGTCCGTGCGCCAGGGGGCGCGGCCCATCACCACCAGCGGCAGCGACTCGTCGACCGGCAGGTGGGTGGCCACGAGGCTGGAGGACACCTCCGCCAGGTTCGCCCCCACGAGATCGCCGATGAGGCCCGCGCGGTGGAAGGCCGACAGCGCGTTGGGGCTGGCGTAGGTGACGGTGCCCTCGCCGTCGAGCCGGATCAGCCCGTCGCCCACGCGGGGCGCACCCCGTCGTGACCCCGTGGGCGCCCCGGCCTGCGGGAAGTCACCGGAAGCCACCATGCGCGCCAGGTCGTCGGCACACTTGACGTAGCTCAGCTCCAGCCGGCTGGGGGTGCGCGAGGCCGCCAGGTTCGTGTGGCGGGCGAGGACGGCCAGCACCCGCCCGTCGCGGACCACCGGGATGGTCTCCTCCCGCACGGCGGCGTCCTCGTCCCACTCCGGTTCGCGCCCGCGGATCGTGCGCGCCTCGTCGAAGCTGGCGTCCACCTGGGGACGCCGGCCGCGCTCCAGCACCGCCCCCACCACGTCGTCGTAGTGCACCGTCGGCCCCGTGGTGGGGCGGCAGTGCGCCACCGCGACGAAGCGGCGCCCGGAGTCCGCCGGTGCCCACAGGACGAGGTCGGCGAAGGACAGGTCCGAGAGCAGCTGCCAGTCCCCCACCAGGAGGCGCAGCCACTCCGCGTCGCTCGCCGACAGGTCGGTGCGGTCGCGCAGCAGGTCCGTCGTGGAGGGCACCACAGCAGCCTAGGGCCCCGCCGGGGACCGCCCGCGGCGGCGTCCTCAGCCCGCCCGCAGCACCGTGCGCAGCACCCGCAGGGCCACCGACAGCGGGGCGAGATCGGATTCCTCCAGCTCGCGCACCTCCCCGAGCGTCTGCCGGGCCCGGCGCACGGCGGCGGCGTTGGCCTCCTCCCAGGACCGCACCGCGGCCACCGGGTCGTGCGGGTCCGGGTCGGCGCCGCGGGTGGCCCCGTGCACGAGGACCGCCCTGGTGAGGTCGCGCAGCGCGGCGTACAGGTCGTCGCGCAGGGCCGCGCGGGCGAGGGCCTGCCAGCGGTCGGCGCGCCCCAGACCGCTGATGCGCGTCAGCAGCTCGTCGATGCCGTACCGCTCCGACACGGCGTACCAGGTGGCCGCCACGTCCAGCGGCGCGCGGCGCACCTCCTCGGCGAGCTCCACGACGTCCAGCAGCGAGAACAGGTGCAGGAGGCATGCGGTGCGCACCGCATCGGCGGTCGGCACCCCGAGCCCCGCGAGCTCCTCGGCCTCGGCCTGCGCCGCGTGCGCCTCCGCACCGCGCAGCAGCTGCGGGACCTCGGGAGCCAGCTCGGTGACCACCGCCCGGAAGCGGTGCAGCTCGGCAGGCACGTCGAGGCCCTCGGGCCGCACGTGCAGGAACCAGCGGACCGCGCGGTCCAGGAGGCGTTGCACCTGCGTCGTCATGCGTGCCTGCACGACCGTGGGCACCTGCCCGTCGAGCGCCTCGACCGCCGCGGCGAGGGCGGGCAGGCCGAAGATCCCGCGGGTGATGACGTACGCGCGGACCACCTGCGCCGGCTCGGCACCCGTCTCCTCCTGCGCCCGGAAGGCGAACGTGATGCCTCCGCGGTTGACCATGTCGTTGACGACGACGGTGGTGCTGATCTCCCGGCGCAGCGGGTGCTCGGTGAGGCGTTCGCCGAAGCGGTCGACGACCTCGGCGGGGAAGTAGCGGCGCAGCACGTCCGCCGTCCAGGGCTCGTCGGGCAGGCCGCCGGCCAGGACCGCCCCGGTCAGGGACGTCTTGGCGTAGGCGCTGAGCACCGCCAGCTCCGGGACGCTGAGCGCGCGCCCCTCCCGGGCCCGCCGCTCGAGCTCCGCGCCGTCGGGCAGGAACTCCAGGGTCCGGTCCAGGGCCCCGGCGGCCTCCAGCGCGTCGAGGAAGCGGCGGTGGGCCGGCAGCAGCCGCTCGGCGCCGGCGCTCTCACCGGAGAGCAGCAGGTTCTGCTCGTAGTTGTGCCGCAGCACGAGGTGCGCCACGTCGTCCGTCATCCGCGCGAGCACCTCGTTGCGCTCCTCGACGCCGAGCGCACCGTCGGCGACGAGGTGGTCGAGCAGGATCTTGATGTTGACCTCGTGGTCGCTGCAGTCCACGCCCGCGGAGTTGTCGATGGCGTCGGTGTTGAGCTTCACCCCCCGCAGGGCGGCCTCGATGCGACCACGCTGGGTGAGCCCCAGGTTGCCGCCCTCCCCGACGACGCGGACCCGCAGCTCCGCCCCGTCGACGCGCACGACGTCGTTGGCCTTGTCCCCCGCGGCGGAGTGCTCCTCGGTGCTCGCCTTGACGTAGGTGCCGATCCCGCCGTTCCACAGCAGGTCCACCGGTGCGCGCAGCACCGCCTTGACCACGTCGGTGGGGCTGAGCGCGTGCGTCCCCGGGTCCAGCCCGAGGCGCTGCGCCACCTGCGGGGAGATCGGGACGGTCTTCGCGGTGCGGCTCCACAGCCCACCGCCGGCGCTGATGAGCGAGGTGTCGTAGTCCGCCCACGAGGAGCGGCCCAGGCCGAAGAGGCGCCGCCGCTCGGCGAAGGACGCCGCCGGGTCCGGATCGGGGTCGAGGAAGACGTGCCGGTGGTCGAACGCCGCCACCAGCTTGATGTGCTCCGACAGCAGCATGCCGTTGCCGAACACGTCACCGCTCATGTCGCCGATGCCGACGACGGTGATGTCGCTGGTCTGCGGGTCGACACCGAGCTCGCGGAAGTGGCGGCGGACGCTCTCCCACGCGCCCCGCGCCGTGATGCCCATCGCCTTGTGGTCGTAGCCGTGGGAGCCACCGGAGGCGAAGGCGTCACCCAGCCAGAAGCCGCGCTCCTTGGCGATCTCGTTGGCGATGTCGGAGAAGGTCGCGGTGCCCTTGTCCGCGGCCACCACGAGGTACGGGTCGTCACCGTCGTAGCGGACGACCTCCTCCGGTGGGACGACGACCTGCTGGTCCCCCGCGGTGCGCCGGTCGTCGGTGACGTCGAGCATGCCGCTGATGAAGGTGCGGTAGCAGGCGATGCCCTCGGCCCACCAGGCGTCGCGGTCGACGGCCGGGTCGGGCAGCTGTTTGCCGACGAAGCCGCCCTTGGCCCCCGTGGGGACGATGACGGCGTTCTTCACGATCTGCGCCTTCACCAGACCCAGGACCTCGGTGCGGAAGTCCTCGCGCCGGTCCGACCAGCGCAGCCCGCCGCGCGCCACGTCGCCGAAGCGCAGGTGGACCCCCTCCACGCGCGGGGAGTACACCCAGATCTCGTACGCCGGTCGGGGTTCGGGCAACCCGGGGATCCCGCGGGGGTCGAGCTTGAACGAGAGGTGCTCGTGGCGCCGCCCGTCGGGCGCGTGCTGGTAGGCGTTGGTGCGCAGGACCGCGTGCACGAGGGACAGCAGTGCGCGCAGGATGCGGTCGGCGTCCAGCCCGTCGACCTCCTCCAGCGCGCCGGTGGCCTCCTCCAGGACGGCGGCGACGGTCTCCTCCCGTTCCGCGGGGTCGGCCGAGCGCCCCGGCCCGAAGCGGGCCTCGAACAACCGCACGACCAGCCGCGTGACCCCGGCGTTGGCCAGCAGGGTGGCGGCGACGTAGTCGAGGCTGTAGGGCAGCCCGGTCTGACGCAGGTAGCGGACCAGGGCGCGGACCACCGCCACCTGCTGCCAGCGCAGACGGGCCACGAGGACGAGCCGGCTGAGGGAGTCGGTCTCCACGCGCCCGGACCAGGCGGCGGCGAAGGCGGTCGTGAACAGCTCCTCCATGGCCTCCAGGTCCGAGCCGCCGTCCTGCAGCTCGCCGGGCAGCCGGAAGCCGAAGTCGTACACCCACGCGGTCGAGCCGTCGTCGCGCCGCAGGGTGTGCGGGTGCTCGTCGGTGACGATCACACCGAGGTCCGCGAGCAGCGGCAGCACGGTGCTGAGGGTGACCGGTTCGGTGCGGTAGAAGATGAGCCGCCAGATGCCCTGCTCACCCTCGTCGGGCTCGTGCAGGGCGAGCTGGGGGGTGTCGTCGCCCTCGGCGAGCGCCCGCAGCAGCTCCTCGAGGCGGTGCACCTCCACGACGGCGGTGAAGGGCGTCACGTCGGCGCGGTAGGCCTCGGGGATGCCGGTCACCCAGCGGCGCGCGAGGGCGGCACCGTCGTCCTCGCCCAGCACGTCGCGGGCCGCGTCGGCGAACTCGTCCTCCCAGCTGCGGCTGGCGCGCACCAGCGCGGCCTCCAGCTCCGCGGGGTCGGCCTGCCGCAGCTCCTGCCCGGGCCGTGCGCGCACGACGATGTGCAGCCTGGCGAGCACCGACTCCGACACCGCGAGGGTGTGCTCCACGGAGGCCGCGTCGAACGCCTCCTGCAGGACGCGCTCGATCTGCTCCCCGACCTGTGTGGTGTAGCGGTCGCGGGGCAGGAAGACCAGGCAGGACATGAAGCGCCGGTAGTCGTCCTGCCGCAGGAACAGGCGCGTGCGACGGCGCTCCTGCAGGCGCAGCACGGCGAGGGCGGTGCTGAGGATGTCGTCGACCGGCGCCTGCAGCAGCTCGTCGCGCGGGAACGTCTCCAGGACGGTGAGCAGGTCCTTGGAGGAGTGACCGCTGGCGGAGAAACCCGCCCGCGCGAGGACGGCCCCCACCTTCTCCGCCACGACCGGCACCCGGCGCACGCTCTCGGTGTACGCGGCGGACGTGAGGAGACCGAGGAACCGGCGCTCGCCCACCACGTGCCCGTCCTCGTCGAAGGTCTTGACGCCGACGTAGTCGAGGTAGGCGCGACGGTGGACCGTGGCACGGCGGTTCGCCTTGGTGATCACCAGGGCGCGAGGCTCGCGGGCCCTGTCCCGCACGGGTCCGCTGAGCCGGCGCGGGGGGTGCTGCGGCGCGTCGGGCGAGTCGCTCATGACGCCCAGCCCCGTACCGGGGCGGGCCACGAGCACGTCGTCACCTCCGACGGTGAGCAGGTCGTACTCCCGGTAACCGAGGAAGGTGAAGCGGTCGTCCGCGAGCCACCGCAGGAAGCGCGCCGCGGTCCGCGTCTCCTCGGCCTCCGACCCGGGGGGTGGCGCATCCCGCAGTGCGTCGGCGAGCTCGACCGCGCGCTCACGCATCGCCGTCCAGTCCCGGACCGCCAGCCGCACGTCAGCGAGGACGTCGGCCAGCGACTCCTCGAGGAGCTGACGCCCGGCCGGTTCGTCGATGCGGTCGACCTCGATGCGGATCCACGACTCCCGCGGGCATTCCTGGTCCCCGTCCTCGCACACCTCGTGCAGCACCCCGTCCCCGGTGCGGCGCACGAGCAGCTGGGGGTGGAGGAGCAGGTGGATGCCGTGCCCCTGACGGCTGATCTCCGCGGTCACGGAGTCGACGAGGAACGGCATGTCGTCCGTGACGACCTCGACGACGCTGCGCCGGTGCCCCGAATCCCCCGGTGGGTGCACCCGCACGACGGCGCTGCCCGGCGGGCGGTGCAGGCCGGTGCGCAGGTGCGACAGCAGCGCCTCGGCCACCTCCTGGGGGGAGCGGGAGACGAGCTCCTCGTCGGGGGTGTGCGCGTAGTACGCGGCGAGCAGCGCGTCGAGCGCGCCCGGTGTCCGCATCCCGTCGGGGAGGTCCGCGCCGGCCGCCTCGGTCGCTGCGCGAGCGGTGGTGAGGACCAGTCGGGTTCGTTCGGCGACGTTGCCGGGCATTGTGCGCTCCGTAATCGCAGGGTGGACGCTGCGTCCCGACCCTAGCCCCAGCAGCCGCTGCGAGGCCGTGTGAGGCGGTCACCTACGCTGGGCCGGTGGCCGCCACGGGGCGCCAGCACACGGGTCAGAGGCTCGAGGATGCGAGGAACGCGTGCACGTGCGGGAGGAGCACCGCTTCGAAGCGGCGGTGGTGGACGTCGTCGCGGTCCTGACGGATCCCGGCTTCCTCGAGGAGAAGTGCCGTGAGACCCGCGCGCTGGAGCACTCCGCGGACGTGCAACAGGTGGGGTCGAACCTGATCACGACCGTGCGGCGCGCCCAGGCGACGACAGGGCTGCCCGAGCTCGCCACCAGGTTCCTGGGGCAGCGCTCGGTGCTCGTCGAGACGGTGACGTGGGCTCCAGCCGGAGCGGACGGCCGCCGCACCGGACGCTTCGAGCTGCTCGTCGAGCGAGTTCCGCTGTCGGCCACCGGCACCATCTCCGTGGTGCCGGTGGGACCTGCCGCGTGCTTGCAGGTTCTGGACGCCGAGGTGACGGCTCGGGTACCGCTGTTCGGGAGACAGGCGGAGCAGGCCGCGGCCGACGGGCTGCGCAAGGCCCTCGCCGTCGAGAACGGGGTCGCAGCCCGCTGGCTGGCGCGCCGCGCCGGCTGAGCTCTCAGTCCAGCGCGATGAGGTCGTCGACCTCCGTGGCGTCGTACCAGAGCAGCTCGTGTCCCTCGACCGCCTCGACGACGAACTGCGCATCCTCGTCCCCCGCCTCGGCGGCGGGCAGCGCCTCCACGGCGGTACGCACGTCGGGGACCGCATCGTGGTCGTCGACGTGGACGCTGACGAGGGCCGCACGAGGCACGTCAGCCGTGATCAGCACCGCGGAGCGCCCCGTTCCCGTCATCGTCGTCGGGGGCGTCGCCCGGACGTGGCCGGCAGGCACGTCCACGGCGAGGACCACGCGCCGGCGCGGGGCCAGCGGATCGGCTGCGAGCAGGTGCAGGGAACGCTCGGCCGCGTCGGAGGACGCGGCGTACTCGAGCTCGTCGTCGAGCTCGCGAGGATCGGCGTCGACGTACCAGTCGCGCAGGGCCGCCGTGACGGCGTGCGCCTGCACCGGCGCGGACACCAGGGGCGTCGAACCCCCCTCGTCGGCCAGGTGGCGCAGCTGCGCCAGGGTGGCCGGCAGGTAGACACGGGTGCTCTGCCCGTCATGGTCAGCCACGAGACCTCAGTCCGCAGCCGGGCGCTCGACGACGGGGGCGTTCTCGGCGTCGTCGGTCTCCTCGTCGAGGAACGTGATGCCGTCGTAGGCCGTCAGGCGCTCCTCGGCATCCGTCTCCCCGAGGTGGTCGCTCGCCGCCGCACGTTCGAACCAGCGCTGCGCTTCCGCGGCTCGCCCGACCTCGGCCAGCGCGTCGGCGTACGCGTACCACAGGCGCGGTTGCCACGGCTGCTGCGACCCCTCGGCACGCAACTGCGGTGACTGCAGAGCGACGACCGCGGCTTCGGCCTGCCCGAGATCACGACGAGCACCGGCGGCGACGATCAGCATCTCGACCTGTCCTCCTTCATCGAGCATGCGCACCTCAGCCGACCGCGCGAGATCGAGCGCCCGTTCGGGTCGTCCGAGTCCCCGTTCGCAGTCGGCCATGATCGGCAAGTGGGACGAGTCACCCGTCAGCCGCTTCGCGGCACGCAGTTCTGCGAGAGCGGCGTCGAAGTGACCGGCCCGGTAGGCCGCGAGGCCCGCGGCCTCCCGCACCATACCGATGCGCCCGGCCCTGCGTTGTGCTGCACGCGCATGCTGCCAGGCCAGCTCGGCGTCGTCGTCCAGCAGTCGGCCGGCCATCACCAAGTGCCGTGCGACCACCACCGCGTTCGGAGCTGCAAGGCCGCGGAGGGCGTTGCGCGCCTCGCCATCGAGCTCGCGGCCGGTGACGTCGTCGGGCAGTGCGGGCTCGTCAGCACGGCCGGCACGAACGTGCTCCGGCGGTCGGCTGTTGCGGCGCAGCTCGCCTGCCATGGCGCGGCCGCCAGCGCTACGGGACGTCCTGGTCGCACCGCCGCGCGGCGAAGCGCTGTACTTGGGTGGAGCACCGGATACCCGCGCGTTGTCCGAGGCCCGATCGCCCCGTCGATCCGCCGGAGCCTTCCCTCCACGAGGGACGCGCTCTTGACGCGGGGAGTTCGACAGACCCTCAGCGCGCTGCCCGCCGGGACGACCGCGCTCCTCCCGCACGGTCTGGTCGTCACGGCTTGCACGACCACGCGTCTCGCGGCGGCGGTCGGCAGACCCTTCACGCCGACCTTCCGCGAAACCCGAACCGCCCGCTCCCTTTCCGCCGGGACGGGACGGACGCGTCGCACCACTGCGCTCCGGACGTCCCCTTTCCGGGCGACCGGCAGCCGCGGTGCCGGAACCATCGGAGGAAGAGTGCTGCGTCCGCGAACGCCCGGCACCCTGACCAGCAGAACGCTGCGCACCACCGCGCTCAGGGCGTCCACGCTCGGGACGTCCACCAGAGCCCCCGGTAGGACGCGGCGGTCGCTGGGCACCGCTGCGCTCCGGACGCCTGGTGGCATCGGCGCCAGCACCATCGGACGATGAGGGCCGCTGACCCCACGAACGACCCGCACCCTGCCCGGTCGCGCGCTGCGCGGTACCGCGCTCAGGACGGCCACGCTCCAGACGCCCAACCGCGCCCGCATCGCCCGAGGAGGAGGGGCGCTGAGTCCGCGAACGCCCTGCGAAACCACTCCCGCCGCCGCTCGACCGGGCTCCGCGTGGCCGCTGACCCTTGCCGTCATTCGCATGGGAAGACGAGGGAGTGCCTGAGGTCACAACAGATCCTTCGGTGATAGCACGTGGGCGCCGACACGGCCGGCTCCAGCCATGGTGACAGCAACTCGAGTCGAGGCGATACGCCGATGCCGAGACAGCGGCAGGGTGGCCAACGTAGATTACCCCACCCCCGCAGCGCGGGGGTGGGGTAATCTTTTAGAAGTTGTTCGGCGGTGTCCTACTCTCCCACCCCCTGGCGGGGGCAGTACCATCGGCGCTGGA
>NZ_BAABIL010000071.1:0-3081 GCF_039542765.1 Kineococcus glutinatus | reverse complement strand
TGCCGGTGGAGCGGGTGGCGCGGCAGCTGGCGGACGTGCTGGAGCAGGAGGGCGCGGACGTGCTCACCAGCTACGACGCCGCGGGCGGCTACGGGCACCCCGACCACGTCCACGTCCACCGCTGCGGTGCGCGGGCCGCGCAGCTGGCCGGCACCCCCGTCCTGCTGGAGGCCACCGTCGACCGGGCCCTGGTGCGCCGCGGCCTGCGCCTGGCCCGGCTGGTCCCCGGCCTGGTGAGCGACGTGGCCTCGCAGCGGCTGGACGCGGCGTTCACCGCCCGGGGGGACATCACCCACCGCGTCGACGTGCGCGGGCACCTCGACGCCAAGCGCGCCGCCCTGCGCGCGCACGCCAGCCAGGCCGGGGCGGACACGGGGACGCGGGGCATCGAGCTGCTGCTGCGGCTGCCGCGGCCGCTGTTCGCGGCGGTGTGCGGGCGGGAGTGGTTCCGCGAGCGGGGCCGGGCGGGCGGCACGGCGCTGGACGACGTGTTCGCCTCGCTGCGCTGAGGGCGGTGCTCGCTGCGCTGAGGGCGGTGCTCGCTGCGCTGAGGGCGGTGCTCGCTGCGCTGGGGGCGGTGTTCGCTGCGCTGGGGGCGGTGTTCGCTGCGCTGGGGGCGGTGCTCGCGGGCGGCGCCGTGCGATGACACGGGGCGAGGACGCCGGCACGGCGGGAGGACGAGGTGTTGACACCCCGTGACCGCGGACACGATACTCCCGAAACGTTTCACGGAAACCGCTCTCCCGTATAGTCGACCGCTCGCGCTCCTCCCGTCATCGTCGATCGGAGTCGCCGTCCATGGCACGGTCCCACCACCTCGTGCGCCCCGCGCTCGCCCTGCCCGCCCTCGCCCTGGCGGCGAGCGGGCTGGCGGCGCCATCGGCCGCCGGGGCGCAGCCCGCCACCGCCCCGTCCAGCACCGCCCCGTCCGCCACGGCCCCGGCCACGACCCCCGGGGCGAGCGAGGTCCTGCGGCTGGACGCCGGGCCCGGCGCGCTGGCCGAGGGCTACCGGCGCCTCGACGCGGCCACGGCCCACTCCCCGGCCACCGGGCTCGGCTGGGCGGACCCCTCGAAGGTGACGGGCGTCGACCGGGGCACCGCCGACCCCCTGCGCTCGGACTTCACCCGGGTCGCCGGCACCGAGCTGCGGCTCGACCTGCCGAACGCCGACTACCGGGTGGGCCTCGTCGCCGGGGACGCCACCGGGGCCACGGACGTGCGCGTCGTCGCCGAGACCATCGAGAAGGTCCCCGCCACCCGGCGGGCCGCGGGGCAGTTCCTGGAGACGTCCTTCGACATCGCCCTCGTGGACGGGCAGCTCACCCTGGAGTTCGGCGGCACCGCCGCGAACCTCGCTGCCGTCGTCGTGACCCGGCTGCCCGCCCGCGAGCGCGGCGAGGAGCTCACCGCGTACCTGGCGAGCGACTCCACCGTGATGACCTACGGGGAGTCCACCGCCCCGCAGGCCGGCTGGGGCCAGGCGCTGCCGCGCTACCTCAGCGAGGACGTCCGGGTGGACAACCGCGCGATCGGCGGGCGCAGCTCCCGCTCCTTCATCGCCGAGGGCCGCCTCGACGAGATCCTCCTCGCCATCCGGCCCGGCGACCACCTGCTGGTGCAGTTCGCGCACAACGACTCCACCCCGCAGCGGCCGGCCCGGTACGCCACCCCGGAGCAGTTCGAGGAGTTCCTGCGCACCTACGTCGAGGGCGCCCGCCAGCGCGGCGCCGTCCCCGTCCTGGTCACGCCGATGGGCCGGCGGGTGTACGAGCCGACGACGGGGAAGTTCGAGCCGAGCTTCCCCGAGTACGTCGCGAAGATGCAGGAGCTGGCCGCCGAGCTCGACGTGCCGCTGGTGGACCTCAGCGCCCGCAGCGTCGCCTGGTACGACGAGATCGGCCCCGAGGGGACCCTCTCGGCGTTCCTCTACGTCCCGCCGGGGGTGTATCCCGCCCACCCGCAGGGCCTGGAGGACCAGACGCACTTCCAGGGGTACGGCGCCACGCAGCTCGCCCGCATGGTCGGCGAGGGCCTCGCCGAGCTGGACGTCCCCCTGGCCCGCGAGGTCCGCACGCCCCCGCCGCCCGCCGCCGTGCCCGCCGCGCCGCGGGACGTGCGCGTCGGCGGCGTCTCGGCGGGCGGGGCGGTCCTGCAGTGGGAGGCCTCGGCCGGTGCGGACCTGTACCGCGTCTACCGCAGGGAGTCCGGGCAGCGGTCCGGCGCGTTCCGCCTGGTGAGCACCACCACGGTGCCCGTCGTCCACCTCGGCGGGATGCGCGAGGCGACGCGCTACGACGTGCGCGTGGTCGCGGCCAACGACCGCGGCGAGTCCCGGGCTGCCACCGTCCACCTGAGCACCCCCGCGGCGCTGCACCGCTTCGACCTCGGCCCGGCCGGCGCGACGGTCCCCGCCGGCTGGACGGGGATCGACCCCGGCACGGCGTACACCGCTGAGCGCGGGTTCGGCCTGACCCCCGGCAGCGCCCCCACCGCCGGGGACCGCCCCGAGGTGGGCGACCCGGTGCAGCGGGACTTCCTCGCCTCCCCCGGCGCCGCGTACGGGTTCAGCGTCGACGTGCCGGACGGGGTGTACGCCGTGCGCACCTGGCACGGGGACTTCACCGAGGTCTCCCGCACGAGCGTGACGGTGGAGGGCGTCGCCCGCGGTACCTCCGTCGCCCAGAAGCGCACCGTCAACGAGAAGATCGTCAACGACGTGCGCGTCACCGACGGCAGGCTCGACCTCTCCTTCGCCGGGGACAGCGCGCACGTCAACGGCGTGGAGATCACCGCGGTGCTGCCCACCCCGGCCGCGCCGGAGCTGCGCACGGTGCGCTGGCGCGGGGACACCGCCACCGCGTCGCTGCAGTGGCTGCCGGTGCCGGGGGCCGTGGCGTACCAGGTGCACCGCACCACCGCCGGCGGCGCCCCCGAGCTCGTGGCGCAGACGCGCGGCACCCGCTCCGCCGACGAGGGGCTGCGCCCCGGCAGCCACGCGTACACGGTGACGGCGGTGGACGGCCGCGGGGTGACCTCGCTGGTGTCCGCGCCGCTCGACGTCGTGGTCGCCGCCCCCGCC
>NZ_BAABIL010000070.1:0-2086 GCF_039542765.1 Kineococcus glutinatus | reverse complement strand
CTCCTCGCTGCGGGCGGTGGCGGCGAACGCGCGGGCCAGCTGCAGCTGCACGTCGCTGCCCGGCGGGGCGCCGCGCAGCAGGTCCAGCAGCTGCGCGGCGGTGCGCTCGCCGACCTCCGCGCGGTGCTCGGGCGCGGTGAACAGCTGCACCGTCGTGGCCAGCTGGCGCAGCAGCACCATGAGCACGGTGGAGTCGCTGCGGGCCCCGCCGCCGCCGAGCAGGGCGAGGAGCAGGTCCAGGTAGTCGCGCGCGGCCATCTCCCCGTCGCGCGTCATGTCCCACGCCGCGGCGGCCACCAGCGAGCGGGACAGCGCGTCGGTGAAGGAGTCCAGGTGCTGCACCGCGGTGGCCAGGGAGTGCTCGTCGAGGCGGATCTTGGCGTAGGCAAGGTCGTCGTCGTTGACGAGCAGCAGGTCCGGGCGCGGGCGGCCCACGAGGTCGGGCAGCTCGGTGCGCGCCCCGCTGACGTCGAGCTCGACGCGGTGGGTGCGCTGCAGCCGGCCGTCGACGAGGTCGTAGCAGCCGACCGCCATCCGGTGCGTGCGCAGGTGCGGGTGCTCGGCGGGGGCCTCCTGCAGCACGGCGGCCGCGGTGATCGTGCCGTCGGCGCCGACCTCCAGCTCCGGGCGCAGCGTGGCGACGCCGGCCGTCTCCAGCCACTGCGCCGCCCAGCCCTTGAGGTCGCGCCCGGAGGTGGCCTCCAGCTCCACCAGCAGGTCGGTCAGCTCCGTGTTGCCCCAGGCGTGGCGGCGGAAGTAGGCGCGCACCCCGGCCAGGAACTCCTCCCGGCCGACGTAGGCGACGAGCTGCTTGAGGACGGAGGCGCCCTTGGCGTAGGTGATGCCGTCGAAGTTGACCTCGACGTCCTCGAGGTCGTTGATCTCGGCGACGATGGGGTGGGTCGTGGGCAGCTGGTCCTGCCGGTACGCCCAGGACTTCTCCAGGCTGTTGAACGTCGTCCACGCCCCGCTCCAGCGGGTGGCCTCGGCGGCGGCGAGGGTGCTGGCGAACTCCGCGAAGGACTCGTTGAGCCACAGGTCGTTCCACCAGCGCATCGTCACGAGGTCGCCGAACCACATGTGCGCCAGCTCGTGCAGCACGGTGATGGCGCGCCGCTCGACGACGGCCTCGCTGACCTTGGAGCGGAAGACGTAGGACTCCACGAACGTCACCGCGCCGGCGTTCTCCATCGCCCCGGCGTTGAACTCCGGCACGAACACCTGGTCGTAGGTGCCGAACGGGTAGGGCAGCTCGAAGACGCGCTCGTAGAACTCGAAGCCGCGGCGGGTGACGTCGAGGATCTCCTCGGCGTCGAGGTGCTGCGCCAGGGAGCGCCGGCACAGCACCGACAGCGGGATGGTGCGCCCGTCGGAGCTCGTCAGCTCGGAGCGCACCCCCTGGTAGGGGCCGGCGATGACGGCGGTGACGTAGGAGGACAGCCGCGGCGTCGGCTCGAACGCCCAGCGGGCGCGCTCACCGGCCAGCGGCTGCGGCTGCGGCGTGGCCGAGTTGGACACGACCGTCCAGTGCGCCGGGGTGGTCACGGTGAAGGCGAACGCGGCCTTGAGGTCGGGCTGGTCGAACACGGCGAAGACGCGGCGGGAGTCGGCCACCTCGAACTGGGTGTAGAGGTACACCTCCTCGTCGACGGGGTCGACGAAGCGGTGCAGGCCCTCGCCGGTGTTCATGTAGCGGCAGTCGGCGACCACGCGCAGCTCGTTCTCCGCGGCGAGGCCCTCCAGGGCGATGCGCGCGCCGTCGGCCACGGCCGCGGGGTCGAGCGCGCGGCCGTTGAGGCTGACCTCGTGGACGGCGGCGCTGATGAGGTCGACGAACGTGGCGGCGCCCTCGGTGGTGCTGCGGAAGCGGACGGTCGTCGTCGAGCGGAACGTCGTGGGTCCGGTCGTGAGGTCGAGGTCGACCTCGTAGGAGTCGACGGAGACGAGCGCGGCGCGGTCGCGGGCCTCCGAGCGCGTCAGGTTCTCACCGGGCACGGCGCTTCCTTCCTGTGGGTGCGCCCATGCTGCCACGCGGGTCCCGGTGGGCCCGCGGCGGCGCTCGGGGCGGCCGCGGCGGCGCTGGGCG
>NZ_BAABIL010000069.1:0-2276 GCF_039542765.1 Kineococcus glutinatus | reverse complement strand
CGCCGGCCCAGGCCACCGGCTCCAGCTGCGGCGGCAGCGGCTCGGGGACGCAGAGGGAGTGGTAGCGCACCGCCGCGAAATCCTGCGGCAGCCCGGCGAAGGGCCCGGCGCCGGTGTGCCGGATGCGGTCGACGAACCCGTGCCGCGGCGCCGGGGCCCGCACCACGGCGGCCCCCTCCCCGAGCGCGATGCCCTGGTGCCCGAGGCAGACGCCCAGCACCGGCACCCGCGCCGCCCGCAGCACCTCGGCCGAGACGCCGAAGTCGCGCGGCACCCCGGGGTGACCCGGGCCCGGGGAGACCACCACGGCGGCGAAGCCGGCCAGGTCGGCGGTCGTGAAGCCCGCCTCGTCGTTGCGCACCACGACCGGGTCGCGGCCGGTGACCTCCGCCACGAGCTGGAACAGGTTGTACGTGTACGAGTCGTGGTTGTCGACGAGGAGGACCCGCCGCGGGGTGCTGGATGCGCTGCTCATGGCGCCCCCACTGTCGCAGCCGCCCCGGGACCCGGGCGACGCCCGGCGCCCCCGGGTGCTCCAGCCGGACCGCCCGGCTGCCGAGGGAACCCGGGTGGACCCCAACCACCTGCCCGTGGGCCCGGTACCGGTCGGCCCCGCCCGCCTGCCGTGGCCGCAGGACCACCACCGCCGCCCCGCGGCCGCGGTCGGGCACCGCTACGGGCACCTCACACCCGGCGACCGGGACCTGCTGGCGCACGTGACGGGCGAGCACCTGCACCCCGACCTCGACGACGAGCCCGGCCCGGTCAGCCGCTTCGCCGCGCGCCTGGCCACCGACCGCGCCGCCGGGCACCTGCCCTGGGCGCAGCCCGTCGACGCCGGCTACCTGCTCGGGCTGGCCGCGCAGTCCGCGCGCACCGGCTGCCCCGACCCCGTCGTCAGCCCCGTGCTCGAGCGCGCCCTGGCGTACGTCGCCGCGCACAGCGGGCACCTGGACGTCACCGCCTGACCCCGCCCCGGCGCCGATCTCCGGGTCAGGGCGCCGCAAAGGGCCCCGCCGGGCGCCCGGACCCGGAGATGGGCGCGGGACGGAGGCCGCGGGGCGTCAGTACACGTCCCGCACGTAGCGCCTGTCCTTGGCCAGCTGCGCCACGAACGCCGCCGCCGCGTCCTCGTCCAGGCCGCCGTGGACCCGCACCACCTCCCGCAGCGCGGCGTCGACGTCCTTGGCCATCCGGCCGGCGTCGCCGCAGACGTAGACGTGCGCGCCGTCGCGCAGCCACGCCCACAGCTGCCGGCCGTGCTCGCGCATCCGGTCCTGCACGTAGACCTTGCGGCGCTGGTCGCGGGAGAACGCCGTGTCCAGCCGGGTGAGCGTGCCGTCGCGGAACAGCTCGTCGAGCTCGTCGCGGTAGTAGAAGTCGCTCGCGCGGTGCTGCTCGCCGAAGAACAACCAGTTGCGGCCGTGGTGGCCGCGGGCGCGGCGGTCCTGGAGGAACCCCAGGAACGGCGCGATGCCGGTGCCCGGCCCGATCATGACGGCGGGCGTGGTGGCCTCGGCGGGCGGGCGGAAGTGCGCCGAGCGCTGCACGAAACCCAGCACGGGCGCACCCTGCGGGGCGTCGGCCAGGTACGCCGAGCACACGCCGGTCCGCCGGCGGCCGGCGGGGTTCTCGTAGCGCAGCACCGAGACGGTGAGCCGGATCCGCTCCGGGTCGGCGAGCGGGCTGGAGGAGATGGAGTACTGCCGCGGCTGCAGGCGCTTGAGGACGGCGAGCAGCTCCTTGGCGGTCGCCTCGACGGGGTGCTCGGCGACGACGTCGACCGCCTGCCGGCCCCACGCCCACTTCGCCAGCTCACCGCGGTTGTCGGGGCGCAGCAGGCCCTTCAGCTCGCGGGAGTCGGCCCGCTCGGCGACGAACCGCAGCAGGTCCGGCGTGGTGCGGCTGATCTCCAGGTGGTGCGCCAGGGCCTCGCGCACCGGCACGCCGCCGACGCCCGCGACCTCGACGACCTCCAGCGGGTCGAACCCGGTGACGTCGAGCCACTCGCGCACGAGGTCCTCGGCGTTGGTGGGCAGGACGCCGAACGCGTCACCCGCCTCGTAGTCCAGCGGCACGCCGGTGCCGCCGGTGTCGAGCACGAACTCGCGCACCTCCTTGGCGGCGCCGGGCAGGCTGAGCAGCCGGTTGACGACGAGCCGCGCGGTGCCGGGCTCGGCCTTCGTGGCGCGCGGGCGCGCGGGTCCGGCCGCCGGCGCGGGCCCCGCCGAGGCCACTGCGACGGGCGGTTCCGCCGCCACCGGTGCCGGCGCCGC
>NZ_BAABIL010000068.1:0-2073 GCF_039542765.1 Kineococcus glutinatus | reverse complement strand
CTCCAGCTGCGTGACGCGACCGGGCAGCACCGGCACGCCCAGCGCCGCCGCCCGCTGCGCCAGCGCCGCGTGCAGCACCGTGCGCCGCACCCCCCGCCCGGCCGGGCCCCGGAAGCGGTGCTCCACCGCCCGCCGCCCGTCGCGGTAGGCGATGCCCGCGATCGGGTGCCCCGCGGGGTCCACCCCCAGGCGGGCCAGCGCCGCCACCGCCCCCGGCATGAGGCCCTCCCCGCACGCCTTGTCCACCGGCCCGCGGCGCGGCTCCACGACCACGGCGCTGAGCCCCGCCAGCCGCGCCTCCACGGCGGCGGCCAGCCCCACCGGCCCACCGCCCACGACCAGGACGTCGACCTCGGGCGACCCACCCGCTCCCCGCGCCACGGCTGCCGCCCTCAGACCCGGTGCCGCCTGCCCCGCTGCGCGGGCAGGCTCGCACGGCTGCGCCGGCCGGAGGCCGTCAGCGCCCGCTGCTCCACGGGGATGCGGAACCCGAACAGCAGCACCGCGTTGAGCACCGTGAACACCAGCGCCGTGATCCACGCGGTGTGCACGAGGGGCAGCACGACCCCCTCCAGCACCACCGCCACGTAGTTCGGGTGCCGCAACCACCGGTACGGGCCGCGGCGCACCAGGGACAACCCCGGCACGACGATGACGCGGGTGTTCCACTGCGGCCCCAGCGTCGCGATGCACCACCAGCGCAGCACCTGGCTGCCGACGGCGAGGACGAGCGCCGGCCAGCCCAGCGCGGGCAGGAACTGCCGGTCCGCCAGGTGCACCTCCGCGAGGCAGCCGGCCAGCAGCGCGGTGTGCAGCGCCACCATCGGCGGGAAGTGCCGGCGCCCGGACTCCACACCGCCGTGGGAGAGGGCCCAGCGCGCGTTGCGCACCGACACGACGAGCTCGGCGACGCGCTCCAGCGCCGTGAGGGCGATGAGCACCGTGAACCACACCGCGGAGGTCATGCCGCCACCTCCGCCCGGGCGCCGGCCACGTCCTGCGCCGGCCAGCGCAGCAGCACCAGCTCCACGCTGATGCCCGGGCCGACCGCGAGCAGCACCGCCTCGTCCCCCGCCGGCGGCGACCCCGCGGCCGAGCGCTGCGCGAGGGTGTCGGCCAGCACGTGCAGCACCGAGGCGGAGGACAGGTTCCCCACCCGTTCCAGCGAGCGCCAGCTGCGCCGCAGGGCGTCGTCGGGCAGGTCGAGCGCGGCGGCGACGGCGTCGAGGACCTTCGGCCCCCCCGCGTGCACGACCCACGTGCCGACGTCACCGGCCTTCAGGTCGTGCTCGGCGAGGAAGCCCGCGACGTCCTCGCCGAGGTGCTCGCGGATGATGCCCGGCAGGCCCGGGGACAGGACGATGCGGAACCCGCTGGACCCCACCGCCCAGCCCAGGTCGTCCACCGTGCCGGGGTAGATGCGGCTGCGGGTCGCCACCACGTCGGGACCGGTGGCCACGCCCGGCCCGGCGGGGGTCCGGGCCGCCCGGGCGTCGCCGAGCACGACGACCGCGGCCGCGCCGTCGCCGAACAACCCGCTGGCGACGAGGTTCGCGCCGGAGGGGTCGTCGCGCTGCAGGGTCAGGGAGCACAGCTCCACGGACACGAGCACCGCGACGTCGTCCGGGTGGCCGGTCAGGTAGTCCGCGACCCGGGCGATGCCCGCGGCCCCCGCCACGCACCCCAGCCCGAAGACGGGGATCCGCTTGACGTCGGGGCGCAGGCCGAGCCGGGACACCAGCAGCGCGTCGATCGAGGGCGCCGAGATGCCCGTGACGGAGGTGAAGAGCAGGAAGTCGACGTCCTCGGGCGCCAGCTCCGCCGCGTCCAGGGCGGAGCGCACCGCCGCCTCGGCCAGGTCGGTGCCCACGGCGATGAAGGCGTCGTTGGCGGCGGAGAAGGACCCCAGCTCGCGGTAGCGGGGCAGGGGCAGCGCGAGGTGGCGGGTGCGGACACCGCTGGCGGCGTGCACGCGGCGCAGCAGCGCCCGCCGGTCGGGGGCGGGCAGGAGCAGCGGCGCCAGTTCCTCGGTGATCTCCTCCTGCGGGTAGGAGAACGGGGGCAGCGCCGGGG
>NZ_BAABIL010000067.1:0-5418 GCF_039542765.1 Kineococcus glutinatus | reverse complement strand
GGGTCAACCTCCAGTGGCCGGAGTGGGCGCTGGCGGGCGAGCGCGCCGCGGCCCGGCGGGGCCTGCGCCGGCTGCTGGCGCGCTGCCGGCTGGCCCGCGCGCTGGGGCACCGCATCCTGCTGACGGTCCACAACACCCGCGGACACGACGTGCCCCACCCCGCGCTGGAGCGGGTGATGTGGCGCTCGCTGGCGCTGCTGGCCACCCACCTGCACACGTTCACGGCGGCCGGGGCCGCCGAGTTCGTGCGGGAGGTGCCGGCCGCCCGGCGGCTGGTGCGCGTCGTCATCCCGCACGGGGACTACCGCCCCGTCGTCGGCCCGGTGCCCGACCGCAGCGCCGCGCGCCGCCGGTTCGGGCTGGAGCCGCGGGAGAGGGTGCTGCTGACGTTCGGCCGGCTGCGCCCCTACAAGGGCCTGGACGCCGTCCTGGACGCCTTCACCGCGGGCACCGACCCGCACGAGCGGCTGCTGCTCTGCGGTGCCCCCGAGGACGAGGACACCGCGGAGCACCTGCGGGCGGCCGCGCGGCGCGACCCGCGGATCGTCCTGGTGCCGCGGTTCCTGGCGCAGGAGGAGCTGACGGCCGCCGTCACGGCCGCCGACGCCGTCGTGCTGCCCTACCGGCGGGTGACGAACTCCGGCAGCGCGCTGATGGCGCTGACGCTGGGGCGGCCGGTCCTGCTGCCGGCCACCCCCGTGTTCGAGGAGCTGCGGCAGCGGGTCGGGGCGGACTGGGTGCACCTGGTGCCGGGGCGGCTGGAGCCGCAGCACCTGCGGGCGGCGACGGCGGTGGGGGCGCAGCGGGAGGCGGGGGCGGGGCCCGACCTGTCGTGGTGCTCGTGGGACGCGGTCTCGGTGCGGTTGGCGGCGCTGCTGTGAGCGGTGGGGCACCGGCCGACCCGGCGGCGGGCCTGGGTGGCCGGATGGTGCGCGGCGTGGGGTGGTCCGCGGCGCAGGCCTGGCTGCTGCGCTTGACGACGATGGGGGCCTTCGTCCTGCTGGGGCGTCTCCTCGAACCCGCCGACTTCGGCCTGGTGGCCCTGGCGTCGGCGTTCGTCAGCGTTCTGCAGGCCGTCACCGAGGGAGGTTTCTCCTCCTTCCTGGTGCAGCGCGCCACGCTGGACAGGCGGGTCACGAGCACCGCCTTCTGGACGGCCCTGGGCGTGAGCGCGGTCTGCGCGGGTGCCCTGGTCCTCGCCGCCACCCCCCTGGCCGCCGTGTTCGGCGAGCCGCAGCTCGCGCCGGTCCTCGTGGTGCTGGCCGCGGGGCTGCCGCTGGTGGGGTTCGGCAGCGTGCAGTGGGCCCTGCTGCAGCGGGAGATGCGCTTCCGGAGCCTGGCCGTCTGCCAGACGGTCGCGGCCCTGTGCGGCACGGCCGTGGTGCTCGTGCTGGCGCTGGGCGGCGCCGGGGTCTGGGCGCTGGTGGCGCAGAACGTGGTCACCGCGCTCGTGACCAGCGCCTTGCTGTGGCGCTGCTCGTCGTGGCGCCCCGCCCTGCTGTGGGACCGCGCCGAGGCGGGGGACATGCTCTCGTTCAGCTGGAAGGTGCTCGCGGGGAACCTGCTCGTCCAGTTCCGCGACCGGGCCGAGCAGTTCATCATCGCCGCGGTGGGCGGTGCGGTGCTGCTGGGGTACTGGACGATCGCCACCCGCATCGTGCAGATCCTCATGGAGCTGTCGGTGAGCGTCATCCAGAAGGTGATGCTCCCCGCCTTCTCGGTGCTGAGGGCCGACCCCGAGCGGTTGCACCGCCTCTACCGCAGGTCGCTGACGTACACGGCCCTGCTCGTGGTCCCCGTCATGCTGCTCGCCGGCACGACCAGCTACGCGGTGGTCCCCCTCGTCTTCGGGGAGCACTGGCGGCCCAGCGCCGACGTCGCGGCGGTCATGGCGCTGTCCGGGATCGCGGCGTCGATGAACTACTACGACCGGGCGATGTACCTGGCGCACGGGCGGCCGGGGACCGACCTGCTGGTGACCTCGCTCATCGTCCCGCTGCACGTGCTGGTCGTGCTCCTCACCGCGCCCCACGGCCTGGTGTGGGTGGCGATCGGCACGGTCCTGCGCACGTTCGCGGTCTGGCCGCTGCGCCTGGCGGTGCTCAAGCGGGTGTGCGGGCTGCCGTGGTCGTGCTACGGGGGCATCGTGCCGCTGTTCCTCGCGGCGCTGCCCACCGCGGGCGTCGTGGAACTGCTCAAGCACCTGCGGCCGGCGGTGTTCGACGGCTGGGGCTTCGTGCTCCTCGCCGCGGTCGGCGGCACCGTGTACGCCGCCGTGGTGCTGCTGGCCTCCCGCGACGTCCGCCACCTGGTGGCCGCCGCGCGGGACCGCCTCCGGGCGCGGCGCAGGACGGTGGCCGCTGCCCCCTAGCCCGTCGCCCCGGGCCCCGGGTGGCCCGTGCGCGGGCGCAGCCGGGATCCGGCGCGGGCGGCCTCCTGCCGGGCCAGCGCCACCCACGCGCGGGGGTGGCGCAGGTGGGCGATGCCGAACTCCTCCGCCTGCGCGCGGGTGACCGGGCGGCCCCGGTCCATCCACGTGCGTCCGGAGTGGTTCTCGCCGGTGGCGATCGCGTACACCGCCGCGGGGAACGGCACGGGCTGCAGCGGGCTGCCCGCGGCGGCGAAGTGGCTCACGGTGGAGCGGTGCGAGCCCAGCAGGTCGCGCACGAGCCGCGTGCCGAGCCGGGCGCTCAGCTCGTCCTGCCCGGCGTCGAGCGGTGGCAGGTCGGTGGGGAGGTCGTACATCCGGTTGGCGACGATCTCGGACGTGCCGCAGCGGGAGTTGAAGTCGGCGCAACCGGTGATGAGGAGGGTGTCCGCCGACACGACGAAACCCTCGTCGACGTACCAGCCCGGCCCGCTCCCACCGGAGGTGAACTCCGCCAGCCGGCGGCTGACGAAGTCGTCCGCGTCGAACTTCATGACGTAGTCCGGCCGGTGGCGCTGTGCTGCGAGCAGGGCGACGGCCATCTTGGTGCCCTTGTCCCGCAGCACCGCCTCGCGGCCGGTGCGGGGGCCGGCGGTGGTCACCGGCGGCGGGAAATCGACCACCACGAACTCGACGCGCGGGTCGAACGTCCCCGCCGGGACGCGGTTGCACGCCACGACCACCGTGAAGTCGTCGCAGGTCTGCCGGCAGACGGACGCCAGGGTGTGCCGCAGGAGCTCCTCCACGCGGCCGTAGTCGCTGGAGTTGCGGGGGTGGCGCACGGACGTGATGAAGGCGAGCACGGCACTCCTCCCGGGTCAGGCGCCGGGTGCGGCGGTCGCGGGTGCGAACTCGGCCAGCCCCAGCTGGGTGCGCACCCCCGGTGCGGCGCACCGCAGCTCGCGCAGCAGCGGCTCGACACCCGCCCACACGGCCGCGCTGTGCGCGTCGCGGTGCTCGAGCAGGTCCTCGGTGCGCTCCACGACGTCGCCGGCGGCGAGACCGGCGCTGCTCACCGCGTGCGCGCCGCGGCCGATGGAGCGCTGGAAGTCCAGGCACTTGGGCCGGTACTCCACCGCCAGGGCCGGCACGCGCACGGCGGCGGCCAGCACCACGGAGTGCAGGCGCTGCCCGATGACGGCGGCACAGGGCCGCAGCTGCTCGAGCAGCTGCGCGGTGGTGGCGGGGGCCAGCACCTCCACGGCGTCCGCGACCCCCGCCGCCCGGGCGACCGCGCGGGAGGGGGCGAGGTCCTGGGCGGCGAGCGCGATGACGCGCAGGCGCCTGCCGCCCCGCACCAGCTGCCGCGCCGCCTCGCCGAGGGCCTCGACGACCGGGGCCGGGTCGCCGCCCCACAGGTCCTCCGGTGTCGCGACGCTCATGCCCACGAGATCTTCCCGCACGTGCGGGAAGGGCTCGGCGTCGGCGAACAGCAGCGCCGGGTCGCCGACCACGCGGCTGCGGACGCCGACGTCCGAGAGCAGCGCCTGCGACATCGGCCCGCGGACGGTGACGTCGCCGAACAGGGGCAGGACGTCCGCCCACCGCCGCAGGTCGTCCCAGGAGGCGTGGGTGGACCGGCCCGCGAACCCGGGGTCCTCCACGCCCGCGCCCAGCATCGCCCAGGCGGAGGCCCACCCCCGGTCGCGGTACAGCGCGACGCGCTCGAGCCAGTCGGCCCGCCCGACGAGCGTGCCGCCGCCGAGCAGGACGGGCCGGGGTCGCGGCGGTGCACCGGCCCGGCGCAGCACCTCGCGCGTGTGGTGCACCGGCAGCTGCTGCACGTCCCGCCCCAGGGTCCAGCGCACGTGGGCGTCCCGGATGGCGTCGTCACCGAGGTTGTGCTGGCCGGCGAAACCGAGGTAGGCGACGGCACCGGGTGCTGCGCCGGCGCGCAACGCGGCCGCGTCGCGCAGCACCTGCGGTTGCCGGGACGCCCACGCCTGCGCCCGCCGGCCCCTGCCGCCCAGCAGGCCCCTACCCGTGAGCACGGTCCGCCCCGTCCTGCAGGGCCGCCACGAGGCGGTCCGCGTTGAGCGCCGGGTCGAACTCGCCGACCACCCGTCCCCGTCCCGCCGCACCCAGGCGGTGCCGCGTCCGCGGGTCGTCCGCCAGGGCGAGGAGCGCGTCGACGAGTGCGTCGACGCGCCCCGGCGGCACGAGGAGGCCGTTCTCCCCGTCGCGCACGAGTTCCGGGACACCCGCGATGGCGGTCGTCACCACCGGCAGCCCCGTGGCCATGGCCTCCATCAGCACGACGGGAACCCCTTCGGCGAAGCTCGGCAGGCAGAAGACGTCGGCCCAGCGGTACTGCGGGGGGAGTTCCTCGTTGGCCAGCGGCCCGAGCAGCGACACCGCGTTCCCGAGGCCGCCGGCGCGCACCTGCCGGCGCAGCCCGTCCTCCAGCGGGCCCCCGCCCACCACCCGCAGCTCGACCGCCGCCGCGCCGCGGCGCCGGCGCAGCTCCGCGACGGCGTCGAGCAGCAGCGCCGGCCCCTTCTCGGGGACGAGCCTGCCCACGAACAGCACCCGCAGCGGGCCGGTGGGGCGCTGTGCGCGCTCGGCGGACGCGTCGGTGAAGCGCGCTGCGTCGACCCCCATGCGCACCAGGTGCAGCTTGGGCCACGAGGACGGCTCGGAGTGCCGCATCAGCTGCGCGCGGCAGAAGTCGCTGATGCACGCCACCGCTGCGGCCGAGCGCACCTTGGCGGGCAGGTCGTGGGCGGTGACGGCCTCGAACTCGGTGGGGCCGTGCATGGACAGCGTCCAGCGCCACCCCGCCTGCGGGCCGTCGAGCGCGCGGCCCATCGCCACGACGAGCCGCGCGACGTCGGCGGAGCCGTTGGCGAAGTGGACGTGGAGGTGCCGGATGCCGCGTCGGCGCAGTTCCTCCAGCAGCACGAGCGCCTCGGCCAGGTAGAACGACTGCCAGGTGCGCGAGCGCGCCGTGCGGCCCGAGCGGGCGGCCAGGCCGAGGCCGGCGAGCGCCG
>NZ_BAABIL010000066.1:0-2565 GCF_039542765.1 Kineococcus glutinatus | reverse complement strand
CGGCGGCCGCGGCCGGCGGCAGCGCGCCGTCCGCCCGCGGCACCCCGGCGGCCTTGGCGTGGGTCTCGGCGACCTCCCCGCGGGGGTCGGAGCCGCGCACCAGGGTCGCGCCGACCGACACCCGCACCCGCGCCGCGCCCCCGCCGTCCTCGCGCACGTCGGCGGTGCGGATGAGGATGGGGGAGTCCAGCGTCTGCCCGCCCTCGCCGTCGCGGCCCAGCAGCGCCAGTGCGCCGGCGTAGTAGGCGCGCCCGGACGGCTCGAAGCGGCGGATCACCCGGCAGGCGCTCTGCACCGGGCTGCCGGTGACCGTCGCGGCGAACATGGTCTGCCGCAGCACCTCCCGCGCGTCCAGCGTGCTGCGCCCGCGCAGCTCGAACTCGGTGTGCGCCAGGTGCGCCATCTCCCGCAGGTAGGGGCCGTGGACGGTGCCGCCGAGGTCGCCGACGGAGCACATCATCTTCAGCTCCTCGTCGACCACCATGAACAGCTCCTCGACCTCCTTGGGGTCGGTGAGGAACTCCACGAGGCCCTGCGGGTCGGGGCCGGCCGCCGGGTAGCGGTACGTGCCGGAGATGGGGTTCATCACGACCTCCCCGCGCGCCATCCGCACGTGCACCTCGGGGCTGGCGCCGACGAGGGTGCGCGCCGCCGTGCCGCCGGCGGGGTCGGCGCCGGCGGGCACGTGCACGACGAACGTCCAGTACGCCCCCGTCTCGGCGACGAGCAGCCGGCGGAACAGGCTCAGCGCGGTGCGCGGGCCGAAACCCTCGATGCGGGCGTCGACGTCGCGGCGGATGACGAAGTTCGCGCCGGTGCCCTCGGCGATCTCCTGCTCCAGGATGCGGCGCACCACGTCGGCGTAGGCGTCGTCGTCGAGGTCGGGCGCGACGTCGCGCAGGTCGACGTCGTCGTCGGGCAGCGCGGAGAGCACCTCCTCCAGGTCGGCCAGCTCCACGGCCTCCTCGACGCGCAGCACCCGCAGCGGGGTGCCGTCGTCGTGGACGTCGAAACCGCGCTCGGCGATCTGCCGGAACGGCACCAGCGCCAGCGCGTCGCGGCGCGGTCCGCCGGCGGGTGCGCCGGTGGGCAGCGGGACGTCGGCGAGGCGGTCGACGGTGCTGACGGGACCGGTGAGCACCTCCACGGGGCCGGGGGAACCGGTGGCGGGGTCCAGGCGGCGCAGCAGCGCGAAGGGGGCGGTGCCGGCCAGCAGGCGCTGCACGACGGCGCGGGGGCTGTCGGCGGGTGGGGTGCTCATCGGGTCTCCTCGGCGGTGCGGGTCGGCGGACGCCGCCGCGAGGAGGACCGGGAGGGCCACCACCTCGCGGGGGCGGCGTCCCTGGGGAGGGGAGTCAGGCTGCCGCCGGAGGTCCCCACCACCACGCACGGCCGTGCGCGGCGCGGTGCGCCGCGTCGGGGGCCGCCGGGGTGGTCACGACCGGCAGCGTAGCGCCCGGTGGGGCGGGCGGTCAGCGGCCGCCCGGGATCCGGGGACCGGTGCGCGAAGGGACCGGTGGGCGGCTAGCGTCTCGCCCGGGGACGCGAAGCGTCCGCAAGACTTCCGGAAGCCGACCCGACGAGGTGAGTCGTGAGCCAGCAGCAGGACACCCAGGCGACCGTGTTCGTGATGTACGGCGCGACCGGCGACCTCGCGCGCCGCCTCGTGCTGCCGGCCTTCTTCGAGCTGGCCCGCCGCGACCTGCTGCCCGAGCGCTGGCGGCTGGTGGGCACCTCCCGCGGCGACGGCGACTCCGGCTGGTACCGCGGTTTCGTCCGCGAGGCCCTGGAGGAGTTCGGCCCGCAGCCGGACGAGGGGCCCTGGGAGGAGTTCGCCTCCCGGCTGTCCTTCGCCGGTGGCGGCTTCTCCGCCGAGGACGCCGGCGGCCTGCCCGGCGCCGTGGCCGAGGCCCGCGAGGCGCTCGGCGGCGACGCGCGGCTCGTGCACTACCTCGCCGTGCCGCCGGGGGCGTTCCTCGGGCTGACGAAGGCCATCGACGCCCACGGCCTCGCCGAGGGCTGCCGCATCGTCTACGAGAAGCCCTACGGCACCGACCTGGCCAGCTTCGAGGAGCTCGACGAGCAGGTGCAGCGCGTCTTCGACGAGGAGCAGGTCTTCCGCATCGACCACTTCCTCGCCTTCGAGGCCGCCCGCCAGCTCATCAGCGCCCGCTTCGCCAACACGCTGCTGTCGGCGGTGTGGAGCCGCGAGCACGTCGAGCAGGTGCAGATCGACATCGCCGAGACCCTCGACGTGGCGTACCGGGCGGACTTCTACGACGCCACCGGCGCCTTCCTCGACATGATCGTCACCCACCTCTTCCAGCTCGCGGCGACCGTCGCGATGGAGCCGCCCGCGGACCTGTCGCCGGACGCCGTGCGCGCGGCGCGCGACGCGGTCCTCGCCGACGTCCGCGAGGTGGACCCGGCCGAGGTGGTGCTGGGGCAGTTCGAGGGCTACCGCGACATCGACGGCGTCGCCGACGGCTCCACGACCGACACGCTCGCGGCGGTGCGGCTGTGGATCGACAACGACCGCTGGCGGGGCGTGCCGTTCCTGCTGCG
>NZ_BAABIL010000065.1:0-10085 GCF_039542765.1 Kineococcus glutinatus | reverse complement strand
CCCCGCCGTGCCGCGGCGCGCGCCCCCGGCCGGTTCGAGGTCGCCGGCACCCACCACGGCGGCGGGTCCGTGCCCGTCCACCTCGTCGCGGACCTGCAGGCAGTGCACGAGGAGGCCGTCCGCGCCCGCCACCACCACGTGGGAGACCCCGCGCGGCAGGGCGACGACGACGCCGGCCGACCCGGCGAGCGCGGCCGCCGCGACGCGGCGGCCGCCGACGACCAGCACCACCCGGCCCCCCGGCGCGTCGGCCACCAGCTCCAGGCGGTGCGCGCCGCGCCGGCGGGTCCCGACGAAGAACGCCAGCTCCTCACCCGCGGGCAGCTCCACGGCGCCGGGGCCGCGGCGCGCCCCGCCGAACACCACCCGCGCCCCCGCCGAGCGCCCCGCGAACACCGCGTCCCAGCGCGTCGACGCCCCCTCGGGCAGCAGCTCGAGGCGGACGTGGTCCAGCGCCACGTCGCTGCCGGGCAGCACGGCACCGCCCGCGGTGGTGGCCAGCCGCACCACGTGGGTGCCGGCGGTCAGGTGGACGGGCACGTCGACGCGGCCGGTGTAGCCGCGCGCCAGGGTCGCGGGCAGCTCGAGCACCCCGTGCGCTCGCCCGTCGACGGCGAGGGCGAGCCGGCCGGGGACGGCGTCGGTGCCGTACCCGACGCCCAGCAGGTAGCGGCCGGTCTCCGGGACCTGCACCGCCACGGACACCGCGCTGTCCGCCGACGGCATCGCCGCCACGCCGCGGCGGCCGGTGCCCGCGTACTGCTGCGGGTCGTCGCCGTAGCGCACCCGCGGGCAACCGACGACGACGGCCTCGTCGAAACCGGTGGTCGACGTCCACGGGCCCGGCGGCAGCGGCTCCCCGCCGCCGTCGGGGGTGACGTCGACCCGGTGCACGGCGAACGGGTCGCCCCCGGGCAGCCGCAGCCGCAGGACGCCACCGGCGGCGCGCACGGCGACGTCGCCCAGCGCCGCGGGGGCGGCGAGCTCCCCCTCGTACCCGGTCCACGTCACGGCGGCGGTGCGCAACCGCAGCGCGCCACCGGGCAGGCCGCGCACCTCCACCTCCACGGCGTCGCGGGTGCCGCCGACCAGCACCGTGGTGGTGCGCGCGTCGTCGTCGACCGCGGCGAGGGCGCGCAGCGAGTCGCGCACCCGCGGGTGGGGCACGTCCACCGCCGCGGTGCGCCCGCGCAGCGACGCGTACCAGTGCAGCAGCCACCAGCCGCCGTTCGCCGCGGCCTGCCCGACGGCGTGGTCGTCGAGGTTGCCGGCGAGCGTCCAGTAGGCGAGGTCCCCGTCGGCCTTCGTGGTCTCCAGCGCCTCGACCCACTGCAGCAGCTGCCCGGGCACCGACGTGTCGCGGCGGTTGCCGTACTCGTCGACGTTCACGGGCAGCGGGCCGACGCCCAGCTCGCGCTCCAGGGCGCGCAGGTGCGCGTGGTGGGCGGGGTAGACCTCCAGGGAGGACGGCTGCAGCTCGTGCCACGTCACGACGTCGGGCAGCGTGCCCGTGTCGCGGGCGTGCACGAGGAAGTCGCGCACCCGGTGCGGGTGGTAGCGCGACTCGTTGGGGCCCGCGATCCGCGCCGCGGGGTCGATGGCGCGGATGTCGCGGAACACCGCGGTCCAGTCGGCGAGGAACCTCTCGCGCCCGGCGGGCGACCAGTCCCGGTACCAGATCCAGTCCCCCTCGTTGAAGGGGACCCAGACGAACCGGTGCCGGTCCGGGCGCGCCGCGACGTGGCGCACCGCCTCGCGCACGAGGGCCCGGTAGGCGTCGATGCCGACGTCCTCGTAGGGCCACCGCCGCAACGCGTCCTGCAGGTAGACGAGGACCTCCTCGCCACCGGCGGCGAGGAAACCCCCGGCGATCTCGGCGGCGTCACCGCCGGGGTGCTGGGCGCCGCCGGGGGGTTTCTGCGCGACGGTGCGCGGGCGGGCGCCGGCCAGCAGCGCCGGGGCGGGCACCCCGTCGTCGGACAGGCCGTAGAGCATGCCGGTGGCGCCGCCGTGCACGGGTTCGCCGAGGCGGTCGGCGTGCACCACGACGCGCTGCAGGGCCGGGCCGCGGGTGAGCCGCAGCACCCGGGCGGAGGGGGCCGCCGAGGTGGCCGTGACCCGCAGGACCCCGCGCTCGCGGTCCCACTCGTGCCGCCAGGGTTCCAGCCGGGCGGGGAACGCGGTGTCGACGACGAGGTCGTGGCCGGCGTGTTCCGGCAGCGGAACCTCCACCACCTCGCCGGCGCCGGGCCGCCGCCACAGCGTGAGGTGGGTGACGACGTCCCCGCCGGGGTTCTCGCCGGGGTTCGCGCCGCGGTTCGCGCCGGTGTCGACGGCGAGGGCGACCCACGGCCGCTCCCACTGGTCGATCCCCAGCGGCCAGCAGGCGCGTCCCGCGGCCAGGCCGGCGCGCAGCCGCTTGTGCGCGGCGACGGCGTCGGCCACCAGCGAGCGCTGCGCGACGCTCATGCCGTCCAGGTGCCCGGAGAGGTAGAACCTGCCCAGCACCGCCGTGGCGAGCGTGGCGCAGATCTCCTCGTCGTCCATCGACGGCTGGGGGTAGGCCCAGTTCGCCGCCTGCTCCAGCGGGATCGACAGCGGCGCGGCCGCCGCGATCGGCGGGTACGCCGCCGGGTCCTGCTGGTCGCTGGTGGACTGCAGCTGCAGCAGTTCCAGCAGGGCCGCGTCGGCGCGCATCGCCCCCGACGCGCAGTTCTCCAGCACCAGGTGCGGGTGCCGGTCCAGCACGGCCGCCAGCCACGCGCGGTGGGCGCGGGCGTGGCCCAGGAGCCCGGCGCCGGGGCTGTCGGCGGCGACGTCGGTGCCCGGGCCGGGGTTGATGTTGTGGTCGAGCTTGAGGTAGCCGACGCCCCAGGAGACGAGGCGGTCGACGACCTCGTCGAGGTGCGCGACGGCCGCCGGGTGGCGCAGGTCGAGGTGGTAGCGGCCGTGCTCCACGACGCGGCGGCCGTGGCGGTGCAGGAAGGCCTCGGCCGGCAACCGGTCGGCGACCGGGCTGTCGACGCCGACGACCTCTGGTTCCAGCCACAGGCCCGGGGTCATGTCGCGGTGGCGGACGTGGTCGAGGACCTCCTGCAACCCGCCGGGGAACCGGGTGGTCGAGGGCTGCCACTCCCCCACGCTCGTCCACCAGTCCCCGCCGTCGTCGTACCAGCCGGCGTCGATGCAGAACACCTCCGCGCCCGCCTCGGCAGCGGCGTCCACCAGCGGCAGCAGCGCGGCGGTCGTCGGATCGCCCATCAGGGTGTTCATGTAGTCGTTGAAGACGACGGGCAGCGCGGTCGCGTCGGGGTGCGGGCGCCGCACGGCACGCCGGTGCGCGGTCAGCGCCGCCACGGCCGCGGTGAGGTCGTCGCCCACCGCCACGGTGACCGGCACCGTCCCGAACGAGCCCCCCGGCGCCAGGACGGTGCTCCAGGCGTGGTCGTCGTCGGTGGGACCGGACAGCGCCAGGTAGGCGCCCTCGCGGTGCTCGCCGACCTCCCAGCGCCAGCCCCCGGGGTGCTCCACCTGCCAGGCCAGCGCGCCGGTGCCGTCGGCGGCGGCCAGCACCCCCGTGGGCAGCGCCCGCCCCGTCGACCAGGAACCCGCCGAGGTCAGGGCCACGCAGCCGCGGGCGCCCTGCCCGTGGGCGGCGAGGCGGACGTCGGGCAGGCCGGCGCGACGCAGCGGCTGCGTGCTCCAGCGCGACTCCCCCAGCCAGGCGCTGCGCGCCGAGGACAGCTCCAGCGCCTCGGGGCGCCCCTCGGCCAGCGGCCCGACGCCGACGGCCAGGGCCAGGCTCGCCACCGACAGCAGGACCCGGGGCGCGTCCGCGCCGGCGGCGTTCTCGACGTGCACGCTGCAGCGCGCCGCGGCCACCCCGTCGGGCAGCTCCACCCGCAACCGCACCCGCAGCGAACCGCCGTCCTCGTGCTGCTCGACGAGCAGGACCTGCCGCTCCCCCTCGCGGTGCAGGTCGTGACCGCGGTAGCGCAGCCGCCCGCTCGCCACCGCACCGACCAGCCGCCCCGTCGCGGGGGCGCGGCCGGCGTCGGCGGTGACGATCTCGACGGCCGGCTGGGACGCGGGCAGGTCACCGCTCGCACCGGGCGGTCCCCACCGCAGGACCCGCACCGGCGAGGCCGCGTCGTGGGCGAGGACCACCTCCAGCAGGCCGTTGCCCAGGGCGATGGTGTCGTGCGTCGTGTGCTGGGCTGCCTCGGCTGCGGTGGTCACGTGAGGGCTCCTGCGGTGGTGGCGGCTGGGGTCGGTCACCGTGCCCGGCAGTCGTGAAATCGTTATCACACGGTCTGATAACGGTATCAGCCCCACGTCGGCCGTCACCGTGTCTCCCACCGGTCGCGCGGGGGAGCGTCAGCCCGGCGGGGCGTGCTCCGCCAGCCGCTTGCGCAGCAGCTCCGCGAGCTCGACGGACTCCCCGTCGCGGGCACCGCGGCCCACCTGCAGCGGCGGGTCGGCGGGCAGCAACCGCACCCCCGTCAGGCGCGCCCGCAGGCTGCGGGGCACCGCCAGCACGTAGTACCCGCCCTCGCACGTCACACCGAGCGTCCCGTCCTGCTTCAGGTACCAGCCGCGCAGCCCGGTGCGGTAGCGGGCGCCGCCGTCGGTGGCGCGCAGCTCGACCGGGGGGACGCCCCGGCGCCGCAGCTCCGCGACGAACTCCGCCAGCAGCTCCCGGGCCCGGGCGGTCTCCCGCTCCAGCGCCCGCTCGTGCACGCCGGCGCGGTCGGCCGCGGCCTGGCGGCGCTGCTCCCGCCAGCGGGCGCGCTCGTCGGAGGGGAGTTCGGACACGCCCCGACTGTAGGCGCCCCGCCGCGCCCGTCCCCGGGTTCGGGCGATCCACCGGGGTCCCCGCTCCGCCCATCTCCGGGTTCGGGCGATCCACCGGGGTCCCCGCTCCGCCCGTCCCCGGGTTCGGGCGATCCACCGGGGCCCGGGCGTACGCTCCGGCCGGTGTCGACCACGAGCGTCCGGGAGGCCTACTCGCGCCTGGCCGACCGGTACATCGACCTGTTCGGCTCGGTCGACGGCGTGGACCCGCAGGACCTGGCGCTGATCGCCCGCCACCTCGGCCGGGTGCCCGGCCCGGTCCTGGACCTCGGGTGCGGCCCCGGCCACCTGACGGGGTTCCTGCGCTCGATGCAGCCCGACGTCACGGGGATCGACCTGGTGCCGGAGTTCGTCGCGCACGCCCGGCGCCACCACCCCGGCGCCCGGTTCCGGCTGGGGTCGCTGACCGACCTCGACCACCCGGACGGTTCGGTGGGCGGGATCCTGGCCTGGTACTCCCTCGTCCACCTGCCTCCCGCGGAGTTCGACGGCGTCCTCGCCGGTTTTCGCCGGGTCCTGGCTCCGGGCGGTGCGCTGGTCGTGGGGTTCTTCGACGGCGACGACTGCGAGCCGTTCGCGCACAAGGTGACCACGGCGCACCGGTGGCCGGTGGACGAGGTGGCGCGCCGGCTCGCCCGCGCCGGCCTGGCGGAGGTGGAGCGCCTCCGGCGGGGGCAGGAGGGCGAGCGGCGCCCCCACGGGGTCGTCGCCGCGCGGGCCGTCCGGCCGGCACTCCTTGCACGCGCTTGACGTTCTGCATTGTGCGAATTACTCGGCGTAACGTTCGGGCATGAGGACGTCGACGGCCGCCACCGCACTGCTCACCACCGCACTGCTCACCGTCCCGGCGGGAACCGCCCAGGCGACGACGGGTCAGCCCGGGACCGTCCGGATCACCGCGGTCGTCCCCGTCGTCCCCTACGCCCTGCACAGCACGGACGGGCAGGGCGGGCAGAGCGACTCCGGGACGGTGCGCCTGCAGTACCAGTGCTGGCCCGGGGAGGACACCCGGTACGGCGTCGACATCGGCGTGACGCTGCGGGCCGGCGACCTGTACGCCCTCGACGAGCGCATGCTGACCAACCTGCCGTGCTCGGGGCAGCGCGAGACGGTGCGGATCCAGATCTCCCGCCGCACGAGCCTGCCCTTCACCCCCAGCCGCCCGTACGACCTCGGCACCCTCGACGTCCACCACGGCCCCACCTGGGGCGAGTTGTCGACCACCACGCGCCGCGTCCTGGTGCTCTACCGCGGCTGGTGAGCCGGCCGGGGCCGGGGAGGTCCCGCGGTTCAGCCGCCGGTCCGCCCGGCCACCCGCAGGGCCAGCGACGTCAGCACCAGGCCGAGCAGCAGCGCCGCTCCCCCGGCGGTGGCACCGGCGAACACGGCGGCGCGGACCTCCCCGCCCCGCAGCGCCGCCAGCACTCCCGCGGCCGTGGCCGCACCGGACAGCGCACCCCACACCAGCGGCGACCGCGGCCGCACCGGCACGGCCACCGCCGGCGTGCGGCGCCACCAGCGCCGGACCCACCACACCACCAGCACCGCACCCAGCACCCCACCGGCGTACTGCGCCCACCGGTACCCGGCCAGCCCCGCCCACCGCTCCGCCAGGACGGGCACGTGCGCCGTGCCCCAGCGCCCCGCGTGGGTGAAATCGTCCCACAGCACGTGGGTGGCCGCGCCCACCACGAGCGCCGCCGCGACCAGCGCGACCTGCCGCGCCGAGCGCACCCGCGGCGCCAGGCCCACCACCACCCGCCCGGCCAGGCGGGCGCGCACCCAGCGCGGCGCCAGGTGCACGACGGCGCCGCAGAGCAGCCCGTGCCACAGCACCCATGCCAGGGCCCCGAGCGCGAGGTCGACCGTGGGCACCGCCCAGGCGGTGTGCGTCGGCCAGTGCCGCGCCCCGGGCAGGTAGTAGGGGATGTCGGGGCTGATGCTGCCGACGACCAGCGCCGCCGCCGGCAGCGGGGTCCGCAGCAGGGGCAGCACCGCGGCGACGTGGCTGGGGGTGAACGGCACGCCCGCACGGTAGGGCGCGCGCGCCGGGGACACCGCTCACGGGCGGGGTCGGGAACGCGTCAGGGCAGCGGCACGTCGGCCAGCGCGGGGTGCAGCACGAGGGCGCGCAGTTCCTCGACGGTCCAGTGCGGCGGCAGGAGCGAGCCGTCGGCGGGCACGTCTGAGCGGTCGCGGACCGACAGGTGCGCGGACGCCGTGACGACCCGGCCGTCGGGGTGGACGGCGGTGGCGAAGGGCACCTGGTCGGAGCCCAGCACCTCGTCGCCCTCACCCCCGATGGACAGCTGCGTCGTCCCGGTGACGACGTGGACCCCGCCGGGCAGGTCCTGCGCGGTGCAGGCCGCTCCCGGCTCGCTCGGGCAGCTGGTCGTCACCGGCATCGCGTCCTCGCTCTCGGACACCGACAGGTTCAGCTCCGAACCAGGGTCGCTGCGCCCGTCCACCTCCCACCTGCTCCACCCCGTGTAGCGCTGCTCGTTGTGCCACCAGCTGCCGTCCACCGTCGTCAGCGGGACGAACCCCGGGTCGGCGGCGGCGAGCGCGGCGTTGAACGCGGCCAGCGCGGCCCGCTGTCGCTCCGGGTCCACCGGCGGCTGCGTCGGCTTCTGCGCCGGTTTCCGGGTCGGCTCCGAGATGGGTTCCGGGGTCACCCGAACCGCCCCGTCCCCGGCCGGGGCCAGCGACGCCGCGCCGCCACCTGCCCCCTGCCACGCCAGACCCGCGACGGCCACCACCGCCAGGACGGGAGCCACCGCCGCCACCCGGCGTGCGGTGCGGCGCCGGCGGCCGCGGCGGCGGACCGCGGCGAGGTCCACCCCCGGCCCGGTCAGCGCGGCGCGGCGCTCCGCCGCGGCCACCGCAAGGGTCAGCTCGTCGTCCTCGTCGTGCTCGTGGTCGTGGTCGTGGTCCAGCGCCGTGCGGGTCATCGCCGTCCTCCGGTTCCGCTGCCCGCCGTGGGGCTGCTCGTCGTGGGGGTGCCCGCCGCGGGGTCACCGGCCCACCGGCCGGCGTAGGCCGCCCCGAGGTGCGCGCGCAGGGCGGCGCGGGCGTGGGAGGTCTGGCTCTTGACGGTGCCCTCGCTGCAGCGCAGCACCTCCGCGGTCTCCGCCACCCCGAGGTCCTCGACGTGGCGGAGCAGGAAGACCGCGCGCTGCCGCGGGGGCAGGGCCGCCAGCGCCGCGAGCAGGTCCAGGCCGAGGGCCGGGTCGGGCTCCACGAGCGGGTCGTGCACCTCCGGTTCCAGGCCGACGACCTCGCACCGCCGCCACGGCCGCCGCCCCTCGGAGATCATCCGCCGCAGCATCGTCGTGCGGGCGTACGCGAAGGGCTCCCCGTCGCGCCGCACCCGCGGCCACGCGGCGTAGACCCGCTCCAGCGCGTCCTGCACCAGGTCGTCGGCCCGGTGCCCGTCGCGGCACCACGCCAGCGCCAGCCGGCGCAGCCCGGGCATCGCGGTCGCGGCGAACTCGTCGAACGCCGCCTCGTGCTCCTCGCGCACCCGCACCACCTCCTCCCCCTCCTACGCGCGGCAGGACCCGCCGGTTGTACCGCCCGCCGGGTCCGCGCCCGCCTCCCTCCCCTTCCGCGCCCATCTCCGGGTTCGGGCGCGGGGAAGGGCCCCACGGACCGCCCGAACCCGGAGAAGGGCGCGGGAAAGGGGCCCGCGGACCGCCCGAACCCGGAGAAGGGCGCGGATCGAGGCCCCGGGCGCCGCACCGGCCCGCCGTGGCAGGCTGGGGCCGTGGCCCGAGGGGCGTTCGTCCTCAGCGCGCTGGTGTTCGCGGCGGTCGTCGCGGTGAGCGCGGCGGTGCTGCCCGAGCGCGTGCCCGTGCACTTCGGCGCCTCCCTGGAGGCGGACTCCTACGCCGGCCGCACGACCCTGGTGCTGCTGGACGCCGGGCTGTGGCTGACGATGACCGCCCTGTTCGCGGGGCTGGCGGTGTGGACGCGCCGCGCGCCGCTGGAGCTCGTCAACGTGCCGAACGCCGCGTACTGGAAGCGCCCCGAGCACGAGGCGGAGCTGCGCCGGCGGCTGGTCGACGACCTGCTGTCGTTCGGGACCGCCACCCTGCTGCTGCTGGCCGCGGTCACCGCGCTCGTGACGCACGGCGCCGTGGCGGGCGGCGGGCGGCTGTCGGCGTGGGTGTGGGTGGCGCTGGCCGGCTACGCGGGTTGGGTGGCGCTGCACTGCGCGCGGGCGCTGACGGTGCGCTACCGGGTGCCGGCTGCGGCCGGCTCGTCGCGCGGCCCCGGCAGCGAGCGCGACCGCCCCGGCGGGTAGCCCCGATGCCGGGGGGCCCCGCCCCCACCCCGTGGGCTCACCCCGAGCGCCCACCCCGGGCGGCGGCCAGGCGCGCCAGGGCGGATCGCGCGAGGCCGTCGGCGTCGGCCGCGTCGACCCAGCGGTCCAGCACCACCGCGGTCAGGGCGACGTCCAGCCGCTCCCCGGCCGGCAGCAGGAGGGGCTCGGCCCACGCCAGCGCCGGGCCGACGCCGACGTAGTCGGTGGCGCGCACGAACCAGGGCAGCAGCTGCGCCGCCTGCAGGTCCGGCGCGGTGCCCTGCACCAGCAGCAGCGAGCTCCACGAGCCGCCGCTGCGGCGGTTGACGACCAGCCAGGGCGAGCGGGAGCCGTGCGCCTCGGACTCCGAGGAGCCCTGCGCCGTCGCGACCCGCACCTCGTCGGCGGGGGGCAGCCGCCAGAAGGGGCCCCCGTAACCGGCGCCGGCGCGGCCGTGGACGGCGGGGCTGGACAGCGTCGCCCCGCGCGGGGCCGTCAGCGCGCTGCGCCAGCCGAGGACCCACGCCCCCTCGTCGGGGACGACGACGGCGGTGAGCGCCCGCTCCTCCTGCAGCTGCAGCCGGCCGTGCTCGTCGGTCCAGACGACGTCGCTGGCCAGCGTGGCCCCCTCGTCGGCGACCCGCTGGTCGACGGCGGTCTGGCGGCCGTGGTTGCTCAGCAGCGTGGGGCCCTGCCCGGGCACGTAGGTGCGCCCGCCCCAGTGCGAGGTGCCGTCGACGTCGGCCACCGCGAAGGACACCCCGTAGTGGTGGCGGTGGTCCACGGGGCTGACCTGGGTGAGGGCGGTGCCGGCCAGGGAGTGCACGGGGTGCAGGTGGGGGCGGGGGCTGTGCACCTGCGGCATGTCGCCGCCGTCGCCGCAGCGGGCCAAGGGCTCGTCGAGCCACTCCAGGACCGCCGCACC
>NZ_BAABIL010000064.1:0-4163 GCF_039542765.1 Kineococcus glutinatus | reverse complement strand
CGTGCCGTCCGTGCCGTCGGCGCTGTCCTCGACACCCGTGGCGGTGCTGCCCGCGGCGCCCGTCGCGGCGTCGTCCTCCTCGGCGCTGGCGTGCCGGCCGGCGGCGACGTCGACGACGGTGGCCCCGCCCTCGGTGTCCTGCGTCGTCTGCGCGGCCGGTGCCTTCGGGGTCGTCCACGTCGCACCCGGCGACGCCCACGGGTCCTCCGCGGAGCGGCGCCGCTGCACGACGGCCACCCCGGCGGCGACCGTCCCCAGGACGAGCAGCACCCGCAGGACGCGACGGCCGCGGCCGCGCTTGCGCGGCTTGGTCACCACGGCCTCGCCCTTGAGCACGGCGAGCGCGTCGCTGGAGCGGGTGCGCGCCTCCCCGGCGAACTCCGAGCCGGCCACGGCGGCGGCCCCCGCCGCGGCGGTCGTCGCCGCCGCCAGCTTGGGCACGACCTCCTCGACGAGCCGTTCGCGCACGCTCTCCAGGGCGGGCACCACCTCCTCGGCGATCCGCTCGCGGGCGTGCTCCACGTGCGGGGCCACCCGCTCCCTGGCCTCCTTGGCGGCCACCACGGCGGGCGCCACCTTCACGGCGGCGGTGCCGACGTGCGGCGCGGCCCACTCGCGGGCGTGCCCGACGTGCGGGGCCACCCGCTCGCGGGCGGCGCCCACCGCCGGGCCCACCTTCTCCGCCAGCGCCCCTCCGGCGAGCGCGGCGCCGGCGAGCGCGCCGACGCGGTGCGCCAGGTCCTGCTGCGGTGCCGGTGCGGTCTTCTTCGTGCGAGACATCCGTTCCCCTTCCGTGCGGTGCAGTCCTGCGGATCCACCGCTCGTGCGGTCCCCGGATCGCCCGTGCCAGCCGTCGACGGGCCGGACGTCACCAGGAGGTGATCTTCCCCGCATGCAAGGATGGGCCCATGCACGCCACTCTGCACACCAACCACGGCGACATCAGGATCGAGCTGTTCCCGAATCACGCGCCGAAGACCGTCGCGAACTTCGTGGGACTCGCCGAGGGCACCAAGGAGTGGCGCGACCCGGCCACCGGCCAGCAGCGGACCGACCCCTTCTACGACGGTCTCACCTTCCACCGGATCATCCCGAACTTCATGATCCAGGGTGGCGACCCGGTCGGCAACGGCACCGGCGGCCCCGGCTACGACTTCGACGACGAGATCCACCCCGACCTGCAGTTCTCCAAGCCCTACCTGCTGGCGATGGCGAACGCGGGCAAGCGCATGGGCCGGGGCACCAACGGCTCGCAGTTCTTCATCACCACGGTGAACACCCCGCACCTCAACGGCAAGCACACCATCTTCGGCGAGGTCGCCGACCAGGCCAGCCGCGACGTGGTGGACCGCATCTCCGGCGTGGCGACCGGCCAGATGGACCGCCCGCGCGAGGCCGTCGTCATCACCGGCGTGGACGTCGAGCGCGACTGACCGCGGTCCGGGGGTGGGCGCGGCGCGCGGCACACCGGCGACCGGCAGGGCGTTGGACCGCTCGTGAGCTCCCCCACCCCCGTCCCCGTCTGCCCGCGCCACCCGCAGCGGGAGTCCTACGTCCGCTGCCAGCGCTGCGAGCGCCCGGCGTGCCCGGAGTGCCAGCGCCCGGCGGCGGTGGGCGTGCAGTGCGTGGACTGCGTCGCCGCCCAGCACCGGGGCACCCGGGCGGCGCGCACCGTCCTCGGCGGTGCGGTCGCGCAGGGCGGCCCGAAGGTGACGATCGGGGTCATCGCGGCCTGCGTCGTGATGTTCGCGGCCCAGTTCGTCCTGCCCGCCGCGCTCTACGACCGCCTGATGCTGGTGAACTTCCCCAGCTTCCACCCGTACGCCTTCGCGGCGGGCAACTGGTGGCAGCCGCTGACGTCGGCGTTCCTGCACGCCCCCACGCCGATCCACCTGCTCTTCAACATGTACGCGCTGTGGCTGACCGGCCCGTTCCTGGAGCAGGTGCTGGGGCGGGCCCGCTTCGCCGCGCTGTACGTGCTCTCCGCCCTCGGCGGTGCCGCCGGGGCGCTGCTGCTGCCCGGCACGGCGGGCACGGCGGTCGTGGGGGCCTCCGGGGCGGTCTTCGGGCTGTTCGCCGCGACGTTCGTCGTCACCCGCCGGCTGGGGCGGCAGGCCGGGCAGGTCGCGGTCCTCATCGCGCTCAACCTGGCGTTCGGCTTCTTCCTGAGCAACGTGTCCTGGCAGGGCCACGTCGGCGGCCTGCTCGCCGGTGGTGTCGTGGCGGCGGTGCTGGCGCACGCCCCGCGCGAGCGGCGATCGCTCGTGCAGTGGAGCGGCGTGGGGGTCGTCGCGGTGGTGCTGCTGGGGCTGCTGGTGCTCGCCGCGGCCCGGATGCAGACGCCGGGTTTCTGAACGGGCGCCCCGGGCCGTGAACGGCTCGTGATCTTCCGTTCTCCCACCCGCCGCCGGTCGTTCGCACCCGCCCCGCCCGTCCACAGGCGTTTCGCACAGGTGTGCGAAACGGGCACCGCTGTCCACCAGGTGTGGGGACAGATGTGGATACCCATCGGCCTTTCCCACAGATGTCCACAGCTTGTGGACGAGTCGGTGGACAAAGATGGGGACGAGAACTGGGGACGACGGCCCGCTGTCCACATGCTGTGCGTCCAGCGGCCCGTGACAGGGCGCAGGCGTCGCGCTGCACACAGCACGGCGCCCGCAGTGCCGGGGGGCTCTGCGGGCGCCGGGAGCGGTCGTGCGGACGGCGGGGGCCGGCGGGATCAGCGCCAGCGCGTCGTCATCGCGAAGCCGGCGAGGATGAGGCCGAAGCCGGCGACGAGGTTCCAGTTGCCCCACCCGGGCACGGGGTAGCGCACCTGGGAGAGGTAGAAGACCACGATCCACACCAGGCCCAGGATCATGAGTCCGATCATGGTCACGACCCACCAGCGCGGCGTGGGACGGCCGATCCGCACCTCGGACACCTCGTTCTCCGCCGGCCTGCGCCGCGGACGGAACCGGGCCACTTCCACCTCCGCATGTCGTCGGGTCGAGTGGCTAGCGTAGTGCCGGTGCACCGAGCAGCAGCGAGCGACGACGGGCAGTGATGGCAGGCAACAGCGATCCCGTCGACCGCCCCACCACCGGCCGGCCCACCACCGACCGGACGCGGCGGGGCGGGCACCGCGCCGCACCGCGCCGCACCGCCCGCCCGCCGGTGCGGCTGGTCCTGCGGCGCAGCGGCGTCGTCTGCGTGCTGGCCTCCGCGGGCGTGCTGTTCGCGACGAGCGCGCAGACCTCCCGGGGCACCGACCTGCGCGCCGAGGGCGGCGACCTCGTCGCCCTCGTGCGCCAGGAGTCCGCGCGGGTCGCCGCCGCCGGCACCGAGGTCGCCCGGCTGCGCGCGGAGGTCGACGAGCTCACCAGCACCCGCACGGCCTCCGGCACCACCCCGGAGGAGGCCGCCGCGGCCGGGCTGGCCGCCGCCGTGGGCACCGCGCCCGTCACCGGCCCCGGCCTCGTCGTCACCCTCGACGACGCCCCGCGCCCCGCGCCCCCGGGCGCCGCGCCCGACGACCTCGTCGTGCACCAGCAGGACGTGCAGGCCGTCGTCAACGCCCTGTGGCGGGCCGGCGCCGACGCCATGACGATCATGGACCAGCGGGTCATCGCCACGAGCGCCCCGCGCTGCGTGGGCAACGTCCTCGTGCTGCAGGGCCGCACCTACTCCCCGCCCTACCGCATCGCCGCCATCGGCGACCCGGCCGCGCTGCGCGCCGCCCTGGAGGCCGACCCCGCCGTGGCCGTCTACCGCGAGTACGTCGCCGCCTACGGCCTCGGCTACGACGTCACCGCCCCCGAGCAGCTCACGGCACCCGGCTACGACGGCCCGCTGTCCCTGGCGCACGTCCGCGTCGCCGGCGACGGCGGCACCGGCACGACCGGCGGCACGGGGGCGCCGGCGTGAGCCGTCCCCGGACCCCGCACCCGCCCCGCACGCCGCTGCAGCTGGTGCTCGCCACCACCGGCGAGCTGCTGCTGACCGCCGGCGCCCTCGTGCTGCTCTTCGTCGTCTGGCAGCTCTGGTGGACCGACCTCACCGCCGGGCGCGCGCAGGCGCAGGTGATCGACGAGCTCGAGCGCTCCTGGGCCGCCACCCCCACCGCCCCGGCCACCCCCACGGCCCCGGCCACCCCCGGGGAGGCGACCACCCCGGGCGCG
>NZ_BAABIL010000063.1:0-1781 GCF_039542765.1 Kineococcus glutinatus | reverse complement strand
CGCGCGGTGCGGCCGGGGGGCCGGGTGGACGCCGTGGACCTGTCCGCGCCCCTGCTGGGGGTGGCGGCCGGGCGGGCGGCGGCGGAGGACCTGCCGCTGCGCACGCACGTGGCGGACGTCGTGGCGTTCGGCGCGCCGGGGAGCTACGACCTGGCCGTCTGCGTGATGGGGATCTTCTTCCTGCCCGACGTGGACGCCGGCGGGCGCCACCTGCTCGACGTGCTGCGCCCCGGCGGGCGGTTGTGCGTGAGCGTGTGGGCCGAGGGCGCGATGGTCGAGGCGATGCGGCCGCTGGCGGAGGCCGTCGCCCGGGTGCGGGGCGAGGAGGTGGCGCCGGCGGGGTCGATGGGCGGGCTGGGCACCGCCGAGGGGCTCGCCGGCTGGGCGCGGCGGCTGGGCGCGGTGGACGTGGCGGTGACGTCGCACCCGCTGCACGTGCCGCTGGACGGGGTGCTGGCCGGTGCCCTGGTGGACGGCACGGCCGCGCAGGCGCTGCTGACCGGCCTGGACGCCCCGGCGCGCGCGGCGGTGCGCGCGGAGGTGGTGGCGCGGCTGGGGGGTGCCCGTCCGGTGCTGACCGCGACCTCGCTGGTGGTCACCGGCCGGCGCCCCTGAGGGCGCCCGGGACGAGGGCTGCCGCCGGGACGGGATCGCGCGGTGGGCGGGACCCGGGGGTCCTGCCCACCGCGCGGCGATCACTTCTTGTTGCGGCGCTGGTGGCGCGTGCGGCGCAGCAGCTTGCGGTGCTTCTTCTTGGCCATGCGCTTGCGACGCTTCTTGATGACAGAGCCCAAGGGGTCCTCGCTCACTCGACGGTCGACCGTGCACGGGTCGGTGTGCACTGCTGGGCCGCGGCCCCGACCCGGGGGTCGCCCCCGCGGGGGTCGGCTCGGGGGTCGGCTGCGGCGTACCGGCACCAGCGTACCGGCGCGGCGGGCCGCTCCCGGCCCCGAGTCCTCCGGGTGGCCCCACCTGCCGGCGGCCCGGGCGCGCAGGTCAGGCGGTGTCGATGTAGGGGTGGCGCAGGTACTCGTGGACGGCGTGCTCCGGGACGCGGAAGGACCGGCCGACCCGGACCGCTGGCAGTTCCCCGTTGTGCACCAGCCGGTACACCGTCATCTTGGAAACGCGCATCAACGACGCGACCTCGGCCACGGTCAGGAACCTGACGTCGGTCAGCGGGCGGTCTTCTGGCATCCCCACAGCGCTCCTTCGGCGCGCGCCAGCTACCCGGTCACCGTCCCGGGCAGGGATCCCGCGCGATCCCTGCCCACTGTAGGGGCAGATGGGGCTCATCGGAAGGTTTGAGCAACCATTCGATCACCCAGAGTGATGTGATTAGTCGAAGTGGGGGTCCAGGCCGTGCAGCGGGAAGGCCACCCGGCGCGTCGCCAGGATCGCCCGGTCCACCGCGTCGTCGGGGTCGAAACCCGCCGCCCACGCCGCCCACGCCGCCGGCTCCCCGTCCGTCATCCACTCCGGCCCCGGCCGCCCCGTGCGGGCCACCACGTGCTCCCGCCAGCCCGCCGGCACCGCCGTCCCCGGCGCCAGCGGCCGGTGCGCCGCCTCCGCCACCAGGTGCGCCCACGCCCGCGGCACCACGTCCACCACCTCGTAGCCCCCGCCGCCCAGCGCCACCCAGCGCCCCCCGCTCACCTCGTGCACCAGGGAGTGCAGGGACCGCGCCACCTGCCGCTGCGCGTCCAGCGACACCCCCAGGTGCCCCAGCGGGTCCAGGGAGTGCGTGTCGCACCCGTGCTGGGTGACGACGACGTCCGGCT
>NZ_BAABIL010000062.1:0-35549 GCF_039542765.1 Kineococcus glutinatus | reverse complement strand
GCCCCGAACACCGGCGCGCGGTCGGGGTCGGGGCGCCAGTGCACGCTCGTCAGCAGCACGAGGGGCAGGTCGCGCCCGCAGGGCAGCTGCCGCAGCGCGCTGGCCAGCTGCTCGCCGTTCGTGCCCGGCATGTGCATGTCGAGGACGGCGACGTCGAACGCGCGACCGGCCGCGAGCAGCGCCAGGGCCTCCGCCGCCGAACCGACGTCCGTGCACTCCATGCCCCAGGTCTGCATCTGCAGCCGCAGCACGCGCCGGTTCGTGGCGTTGTCGTCGACGACGAGGGCGGCGCGGCCGCTGAGGACCCCCTCGACCGCGACCTCGGCGCCGTCGCGGCGGGCGGCGCTGCCGGACAGGACGACGACGGCCGTGAACGTGGAGCCGACGCCCACCACGCTGTCGACCTCCAGCTCCCCGCCCATCGCCCGCACCAGGCGCTGGCTGATCGCCAGGCCGAGACCGGTGCCGCCGTAGTAGCGCGTCGTGGAGGAGTCCACCTGGCTGAAGGAGCGGAAGAGGCGGTCCATCCGGTCCGCGGGGATGCCGATGCCGGTGTCGCGCACCGCCATCCGCAGCCGGACGGGCCCGCCCGGCTCGGCGCTGAGGCGCTCGGCGCTGACCGTCATGACGACCTCGCCGTGCTCGGTGAACTTCACCGCGTTGGTCAGCAGGTTCGCCAGGACCTGCCGCAGCCGGGTGACGTCGCCGCGCAGCACCGGCGGCGTGGACTCGTCGACGTGGCCGACGAGCTCGACGCCCTTGGCGCTGGCGGGGTGGCTGACCAGGGCGAGGGCGCTCTCCACGCAGGCGCGCACGGAGAACGGCTCGTCGTCCAGCTCCAGCTCGCCCGCCTCGATCTTGGAGAAGTCGAGGATGTTGTTGATGATGCCCAGCAGCGCGTCGCCGGAGTCGCGGACCGTCTCGGCGAGCTCGCGCTGGTCGGCGTCGAGGTCGGTGTCCAGCAGCAGGTCGGTCATGCCGATGACGGCGTTCATCGGGGTGCGGATCTCGTGGCTCATCGTCGCCAGGAACGCCGACTTCGCGGCGGTGGCGGCGACGGCCTCGTCGCGGGCGCGGGTGAGGACCTCCACGGAGGCGTTGACGGCGCTGGCCATCTGCGCGACCTCGTAGGGGCCGGAGACCTCCGCCGGCTCGTTGAGCTTCCCGGCGGACAGCCGCTGCGCGGCGGCGGTGACGCGCCGGACGGGCCGCGTCACGGACCGCGTCACCCACCAGGCACCGGCGGCGCTGAGCAGCACCCCGACGGCCATGCCACCGAGGATGAGCTGGCGGGTCTGCGCGGCGCTGGCCTCGCTGGCGGCGATCGCCCGGGCGAGGTCGGCGCGCTCGCGGTCCTCGAGCCGGTCGAGGACGGTCTGCGCCGTGATCATGTCGGTGCGGCCGCGGTCGGTGACGACGACCGCCTGCGCGGCCGGGAAGCCCGCGGCGCGGCGCAGCTCGATGGTCTCGTCGAGCTCGCCGAGCAGGTCGTGCACGGCGGTCTCCAGCTCGGCGTGCAGCTCGGTGCCGCCGGCGCGCTCGCCGGTCATCCACCGCAGCACGGCGAGGTTGTCGTCGATCTGGCCCAAGGCCTCGCGGTACGGGTCGAGGTAGTACTCCCGGCCGGTGATGATGTAGCCGCGCTGGCCGCGCTGGGCGTCCTTGAGCAGACCGCGCAGCGCCTCCACGCGGTCGATGACGTGGTAGGAGTCCTCCACCTGCGTGCGCTCGCCCAGCATGCCGCCGATGCGCACGTAGGAGCTGGTGCCGACGACGACGACGGCGACGATCGCCAGGAGGAAGCCGGAGGTGAGCAGGCGCGCCACGGTCCAGCGCCCGAGGCGGCCCCGCATCACCAGCCGCCCGCGGCGCCGACCCGGGCGGCGAGGGAGCGGTCGATGGCGGTGAGCAGGGCGCTCAGCACGACCGGCTTGGTGAGGTAGGTGGCGCCGAGGGCCTGGCCCGCGGCGATGTCCTCCGGCTGCACCCGGCCCGACAGGAAGATCGCGGGCATGGCGGCGCAGGCGGGGTCGGTGCGCATCTGGGCCAGGACCTCCAGGCCGCTGCGCCCGGGCATGGAGACGTCGAGCACGACGAGCTCGGGGGCCCCGCGCTCGGCCACGATCTCCAGCGCGGCCTCGCCGGAGCCCGCGCCGACGACGCGGTGGCCCGCGGCGCGCAGGCGGACCTCGAGCAGCGTGCGGATGTCCTGGTCGTCCTCGACCACGAGAACTCTGGCCACGGTCTGCGTCCCCTCCTCGGCCCCGGCCCCTGGCGAGGCCCCGACCCCGGGTCCATCGGCGCGAACGGCGACGCGCTTGAGGTCGGGCGGGCGACCGGGTGCCGCCGAGCGGGGGCACACCGGTACGCGCGGTGACGAGAGGGGGCGGTGACCACCCGGGCGGCGCAGCGCGCCGGGCCGGCCGGGCTCAGCCGGGAGCGGTCAGCCGAGGCCGGGGAACCACAGCCCGATCTCGCGGGCGGCCGACTCCTCCGAGTCCGAACCGTGCACGAGGTTCTGCTGCACGCGCAGGCCCCAGTCGCGGGCGAGGTCGCCGCGGATCGTGCCGGGGGCCGCGGTCGTGGGGTCGGTGGTCCCCGCCAGGGCGCGGAAGCCCTCGATGACGCGCTGGCCCTCGACGACGGCGGCCACGACGGGCCCGGAGGACATGAACTCCACGAGGGGCTCGTAGAACGGCTTGCCCTCGTGCTCGGCGTAGTGCCCGGCGAGCAGCTCGCGGTCGGCGGTGCGCAGCTGCAGCGCGACCAGCGAGTAGCCCTTGGCCTCGATGCGGCGCAGCACCTCCCCCACGAGGTTGCGGCGGACGCCGTCGGGCTTGACGAGGACGAGGGTGCGCTGCACAGCGGTCGGGTCGGCCACGGCGACACCCTAGCGGGCGGTCCCGCCCCCCTCGTGGGGGCCGCCGCGCCCCGTCCGCGCGGCCGACCGGGTGAGCCACGGGATGCGGGGCGCGGGGTGCGGGAGGACGATCACCGGCGGTGCGACCGCCCGGCGGTGGTCGCGGTGTCGTCGAGGAGGAACGCCATGTCGTCGGACGCAACGGCCCAGGAGCAGCACACCACCACCAAGGCCGTGCTCATCTCGGTGGTGGCGGCCATCGGGGGGTTCCTCTTCGGCTTCGACACCGCCGTCATCAACGGCGCCGTGGACGCCATCGCCGGGGCCTTCGACCTGGGTCCGACCCTGCAGGGCTTCGCCGTGTCCTGCGCCCTGCTCGGCGCCGCCCTGGGCGCCTGGTTCGCCGGCGGGCTGGCCGACCGCTTCGGCCGCAAGGCCGTCATGGTCGTCGGCGGGGGGCTCTTCCTCGTCGGCGCGGTCGGCTCGGGTTTCGCCTTCGCGGTCTGGGACCTCATCCTGTGGCGCTTCGTCGGCGGCGTGGGCGTCGGCGTGGCCTCCGTCATCGCCCCCACCTACATCGCCGAGGTGGCCCCCGCGCACATCCGCGGACGCCTGGCGTCCCTGCAGCAGCTCATGATCACCATCGGCATCTTCGTCGCGCTGCTGTCCGACGCCTTCATCGCCAACACCTCCGGCGGTGCCGACCGGCAGAGCTGGCTGGGGCTGGAGGCCTGGCGCTGGATGTTCCTGTCCGGCGCGATCCCCTCGGTGGTGTGGGCGCTGCTGGCCCTCACCGTGCCGGAGTCGCCGCGCTACCTCATCGCCACCGGTGAGACCCGCCGCGCCGGCGACGTGCTGCGCGACGTGCTGGGCCTGCTCAACCCCGCGGCGATCTCCCGCAAGGTCGAGGAGATCCGGGCCAGCGCGCACCGGGAGGACAAGCCCAGCCTGCGCGACCTGCGCGGGCCGCGCCTGGGGCTGCAGGGGATCGTCTGGGTGGGCCTGCTGCTGTCGGTGCTGCAGCAGGCGGTCGGCATCAACGTGATCTTCTACTACTCCACGACGCTGTGGCGGTCGGTGGGTTTCGAGGAGTCGCAGGCCTTCACCACCTCCGTCATCACCTCGGTCACGAACGTGGTCGTCACGTTCATCGCCATCGCCACCGTGGACAGGATCGGGCGCAAGCCGCTGCTGCTGGCCGGTTCGGTGGGCATGGTCGCGTCCCTGACCACGATGGCGATCGCCTTCTCCCAGGCCGGCGGGCCCAGCGACGCGCCGACGCTGCCGGGGTCGTGGGGCCCGATCGCCGTGGTGGCCGCCAACGTCTACGTCATCTCCTTCGGCGCCACCTGGGGCCCGGTCGTGTGGGTGCTGCTCGGGGAGATGTTCCCCAACCGCATCCGGGCCGCGGGCCTGGCCGTGGCGGCGGCCGCGCAGTGGCTGGCGAACTTCGCGATCTCCACGACGTTCCCCGCCCTGGCCGACGTCGGCCTGCCGCTGGCCTACGGCCTCTACGCCGCCTTCGCGCTGGCCTCCTTCTTCTTCGTGTGGCGGGCGGTGCAGGAGACCAAGGGCCGCGAGCTGGAGGAGATGGGCACCTGACGCGGCCGCCGCCCGGCCGGCAGCGGACCGCCGCACCGCCGGGCTGCAAAATCTTGCAACGCGTGATTGCTCTTTGCATTGCATAGAGCTACCTTTCGGTCACCCCTCCCCCCGACCGCAAGGGACGTCGACGATGACGACAACCGCCTCGCGCACCGCCGCGCGACGCGCAGGAACCTCGCTGGTGGCGCTCGGTCTGGCCGCCGCGGGCATGATCGCCTCCGCCGCCACCGCCACCACCCCGGCGGTGGCGGCTCCGCCCGGCAGCAAGCCGGTGACCGTGCAGCTCTTCGAGTGGAAGTGGACGGACGTCGCGAAGGAGTGCGAGACCGTCCTCGGGCCACAGGGCTTCGGCGGCGTGCAGATCTCCCCGCCGCAGGAGCACATCGTCCTGCCGGGCCAGGGCTACCCCTGGTGGCAGAAGTACCAGCCGATCAGCTACAAGATCGAGGGCCGCAGCGGCAACCGCGCCCAGTTCACCGACATGGTGAACCGCTGCAACGCCGCCGGCGTGAAGATCTACGCCGACGTGGTCATCAACCACATGGCCGGCACCGGGCAGTCCGGCACCGGCAGCGCAGGCAGCACCTTCAGCGACTACACCTTCCCCGCCGTGCCCTACGGGCCGGGCGACTTCAACGACTGCAAGCGCTCGATCTCCAACTGGGGCAACCGCGACGAGATCCGCAACTGCAACCTGCTGGCCCTGGCCGACCTCAGGACCGGGTCGGAGCACGTCCGCACCAAGCTGGCCGACTACCTCAACGACCTGCTGGCCATCGGCGTCGCCGGGTTCCGCGTCGACGCCGCCAAGCACGTCCCCGTGGCGGACTTCCAGGCGATCTACGGCAAGCTCACCAAGCCCTACTACGTCTACCACGAGGTCTACAGCCAGCCCGGTGACGTCGTGCCCTCCAGCGAGTACGCCGTCCTCGGCGACGCCGGGGAGTTCGCCTTCGGCCCCCGCGTCGGCAACGCCGTGCGGGACGGCAACCTCGCCTCCCTGCAGAACATCGGCAGCGACCCCGGGTGGATGCCCGCCGACAAGGCCAAGACCTGGATCGACAACCACGACACCCAGCGCGACGGCACCGCCAGCCTCACCTACAAGAGCGGCGCGGAGCTGTACGACCTCGCCAATGCGTTCCTGCTCGCCCACCCGTACGGCAGCCCCGTCCTGATGTCCAGCTACCGCTTCGACGACAAGGAGGCCGGCCCGCCCAGCAACGGCGGCAACACCACCAAGGACGTCGACTGCGCCGGCGGCGAGTGGATCTGCGAGCACCGGCGCGCGACGATCTCCGGCATGGTCGGCTTCCGCAACTCCGCCGGCACCGCCGCCCTGCAGAACTGGTGGACCAACGGCAGCAACCAGGTCGCCTTCAGCCGCGGCGACAAGGCGTTCGCCGTGTTCAACCGCGGCGGCTCCACCCTGCAGCGTACCTTCAGCACCGGCCTGCCCGACGGCAGCTACTGCAACGTCTACGGCGGCCGCGTCTCCGGCACCACCTGCACCGCCGGTTCCGTGACCGTCTCCGGCGGCCAGGCCAGCATCAGCGTCCCCGCCGGCCAGGTCGTCGCCCTGCACGTCGGCGCCCGGGGCGGCGCGTGCACCACGGGCTGCGAGCAGGGCGCCGTGCAGGTCGGCGTCTCCGCCACCACGACCCCCGGGCAGACGGTGCGGATCGTCGGTGACGACGCCGCGCTGGGCGGCTGGGCCCCCGCCTCCGGGGTGGCGCTCACCGCCGGGGCCGGCTCCACGTGGAGCGGGCGCGTCAGCGGCCTCGCCGCGGGCACGACCTTCCGGTACAAGTACGTCAAGGTGGACGGCGCGGGCACCGTCGTCTGGGAGAGCGGGGCCGACCGCACCGCCACCGTCCCGGCGAGCGGCACCCTCACCCTGGCCGACACCTTCCGCGGCGACACCGTCGCCACGACCCAGGCCGTGAGCTTCGCGGTCGGCGCCACCACGACGTACGGCCAGAACGTCCACCTCGTCGGCAGCAGCCCGCAGCTGGGCGCCTGGGACCCCGCCAAGGCCATCGCGCTGTCCTCGGCGGCGTACCCGACCTGGCGCACCACCGCGGCGGTGGACCTCCCGGCGAACACCCGCTTCGAGTACAAGTACGTCAAGAAGAACCCGGACGGCACGTACACGTGGGAGGGCGGCGCCAACCGCACCTACACCACGGGCGCGTCCGGCTCGGTGGGCCTCAGCGACACCTGGCGCTGACGGAACACCCCGGCGGCACGGGGGCCCGGCGGGATCGTCCCGCCGGGCCCTGCCGCACCCGCGCCGTCCGGCCGGTCACGGCCGCAACCGGCGCGCCACCTCCGCCTGCTCCCGCTCGATGCGCGCCCCCAGGTGCAGCGCCGTGAACCACAGCACGGCGAAGAGGGCACCCACCCCGAACATCAGGGGCACCAGGAGACCCCCGGCGACGACGGCGACCTGGAGCACCGAGCCCAGCACGTACCCGGCGCGCACGCGCAGCAACCCCGCGCACAGCAGGCACAGCAGCGACAGCGCCCCGAAGGCGCCCAGCGACGCGGCCGTGCCCGCCCCCGACAGCCGCATCGCGACGAGGGCGGCGAACAGCACGACCAGCGCCTCGGACACGAGCACGGTGGCGGCCATCGCCCGCCGCGGGTTCTTCACCGCCGCACCCCCCTCACGCCTGGACCCGCAGCAGGGTGCGGGCGTCACCGGCCAGCACGACCGACCCGGTGACGACCACCCCCCCGGTGACGTCGGCCTCGGCCTCGGCCAGCCCGAGGGCCACGTCCAGGGCCTCGTCGACGCGCTCGGCGACGTGGACGCGGTCCTCGCCGAACACGCCCTCGGCCAGCTCCGCCAGCTCCGCCGGCTCCATCGAGCGCGGCGATGAGGAGCGCGTGACGACGACCTCGGCGAGCACCGGCTCCAGGGCGGCGAGCACCCCCTCGGCGTCCTTGTCCGCGGCCACCGCGACGACCCCGACGAGGCGGCTGAACGTGAACGCCTCCGCCAGCGCCTCCGCCAGCACCGCGGCGCCGCCCGGGTTGTGGGCGGCGTCGAGCACGACGGCCGGCGAGCGGCGCACCACCTCCATGCGCCCCGGCGAGGTGGCGTCCGCGAACGCCGCCTCCACCACCGCCGGGTCCAGGGTGCCGCCCGCCTCCACGAGCAGCGCCTCGGCGGCGCTGAGCGCGACGACGGCGTTGTGCGCCTGGTGCGCCCCGTGCAGCGGCAGCAGCACGTCGGCGTAGGTGCCACCGCGGGTGCGCAGGTCCAGCAGCTGCCCGCCCACGGCGAGGCGGCGGTCGGCGACGGCGAACTCCACGCCCTCGCGGGCCACGGAGCAGCGCTCGCCCGCCACCCGCGCCAGCAGCACCTCGGCCGCCTCCGGTTCCTGCGCGGCGAGCACGGCGGTCGCGCCGTGCTTGATGATCCCCGCCTTGTTGGCGGCGATCTCCGCGATGGTGGAACCCAGCCACGCCTCGTGGTCCATCGACACCGGCGTCACCACGCACACGTCCGGCTGCACCACGTTCGTGGTGTCCCACGTGCCGCCGAGGCCCACCTCGACGACGGCCACGTCGACGGGGGCGTCGGCGAACGCCCAGAACGCCATGAGGGTCAGCACCTCGAAGAAGCTCAGCCGCGGCTGCCCCGCCGCCTGCGCCCGCTCGTCGACGAGGCGGACCACCGGCTCGACGTCCTGCCAGACCGCGACGAACCGCTCGTGGCTCAGCGGCTCGCCGTCGATCGCGATGCGCTCGGTGACGTCGGACAGGTGCGGGCTGGTGAAGCGGCCGGTGCGCAGGTCGTGCTCGCGCACCAGCCGCTCCACCATGCGCGTGGTGGACGTCTTGCCGTTGGTGCCGGTGACGTGCACGACGCGGTAGGCCAGCTGGGGGTCGCCGAGCAGCGCGCAGCCCTCCCGCACCCGGTCCAGGGTGGGGTGGATGCGGTGTTCGGGGTTGCGGGAGAGCACCTCGGCGACCACCTCGGCGTAGCGGCGCTCCACCTCCGGGTCCGGGCGGTGGGCGGGTCGGGAGACGCGGCTCACCGCAGCTCCTCCGCCCGCTCGACCGCGATGCGGACCTCGTGGCCCTCGACGCTGCCCGTCAGCGTCGCCCGCTCCGCCGGCAGCGCGTCGGCCGAGCCCGCCGAGCCGAACTGCTGCGCCAGCGTCTCGCCCACCACGAGGTTCTGGTGGTGCACCAGCGCCTGCCACACCGGCCCGTCCGCGGCGACGGTGAGCCGGATGCGGTCGGCGACGTGCAGGCCGGCGTCGCGGCGGGCCTGCTGCACCAGCCGGATGACGTCGCGGGCCAGCCCCTCCGCGGCCAGCTCGGGGGTCACCGCCGTCTCCAGGACGACGAAACCACCGGACTCCAGCGCCGCGGTGGCGCGCTCGCCACCACCGCCGCCCTCCACCGCGAGGGTCACCTCGTACTCCCCCGGCCGCAGCGCGACGCCGCCGGCGACGACCCCGCCGTCGGTCTCGCTCCAGTCGCCGGAGCGCGCCGCGCGGATCGCGGTCTGCACCTCCTTGCCGATGCGCGGGCCCGCGGCGCGGGCGTTGACGGCCAGGCGGCGCACCACGCCGAACTCCACCGCGCGCTCGGGGGTGCCGAGCACGACGTCGCGCACGTTGACCTCCTGCGCGACGAGCTGGGCGAACGGGCGCAGCAGCTCCGGGTCGTCGAGGACCTCCAGCCGCGCCAGCGGCAGGCGCACCCGCAGGTTCGCCGCCTTGCGCAGCGACAGCGCCGCCGAGCAGACCGAGCGGGCCCGGTCCATCGCCGCCACCAGCTCGGGGTCGGCGGGCAGGTCGTCGGCGTCGGGCCACTCGGTCAGGTGCACCGAGCGCCCACCGGTCAGGCCGCGCCACACCTCCTCGCCGATCAGGGGCAGCAGCGGGGCCAGCATCCGGGTGAGCACCTCCAGGACGGTGTGCAGGGTGTCCAGCGCGTCGCGCGCGGCCTGCGACTCCCCGTCCCAGAACCGCTCCCGGGAGCGGCGCACGTACCAGTTCGTCAGGACGTCCAGGAACTCCCGGGCGCTGGCGCACGCCCCGGAGACGTCGTAGCCGTCGAGCTGGCCGGTGACGGTCACCACGGTGTCGTGCAGCTTCGCCAGGACGTACCGGTCGAGCACGTCGGGGGACGTGGTGCGCCAGCGCGGGGTGTGGCTGGAGGTGCCCGCGTAGAGGGAGAAGAAGTACCAGGTGCTCCACAGCGGCATGAGGACCTGGCGCACGCTGTCGCGGATGCCCTGCTCGGTGACGACGAGGTTGCCCCCGCGCAGCACCGGCGAGGACATGAGGAACCAGCGCATCGCGTCGGAGCCGTCGCGGTCCAGCACCTCGGAGACGTCCGGGTAGTTGCGCAGCGACTTGCTCATCTTGCGGCCGTCGTCGCCGAGCAGGATGCCGTGCGAGACGCAGGTGCGGAACGCCGGGCGGTCGAACAGCGCCGTGGCGAGCACGTGCAGCGTGTAGAACCAGCCGCGGGTCTGCCCGATGTACTCGACGATGAAGTCGCCCGGGTAGTGGCTCTCGAACCACTCGGTGTTCTCGAACGGGTAGTGCACCTGCGCGAACGGCATGGCGCCGGACTCGAACCAGCAGTCCAGCACCTCCGGGACCCGGCGCATGGTGGAGCGCCCCGTCGGGTCGTCCGGGTTGGGGCGGGTGAGCTCGTCGACGAAGGGGCGGTGCAGGTCCGCCGGGCGCACCCCGAAGTCGCGCTCCAGCTCGTCGAGGGAGCCGTACACGTCCACGCGCGGGTACCGCGGGTCGTCGGACGTCCACACCGGGATCGGGCTGCCCCAGTACCGGTTGCGGCTGATCGACCAGTCCCGGGCGCCCTCCAGCCACTTGCCGAAGGACCCGTCCTTCACGTGGCCGGGCACCCAGGTGATCTCCTGGTTCAGCTCGACCATCCGGTCGCGGATCTTCGTGACCTCCACGAACCAGCTCGACACCGCGCGGTAGATGAGCGCGTTGCCGCACCGCCAGCAGTGCGGGTACGGGTGGTCGTAGGTCTCCTGGCGCAGCAGCAGCGTGCCCGCGGTGACCGCGCCGGCGACGCGCTTGAGGTCGGCGATGATCTGCTTGTTCGCCTCGAACACCTGGGTGCCGGCGTAGTCGGGGACCTGGGCGGTGAACTCCCCGCGGGAGTCCACCGGCACGACGGCGGCGATGCCCGCGGCGTCGGTGACGGCCTTGTCCTCCTCGCCGAAGGCGGGCGCGATGTGCACCGCGCCGGTGCCGTCCTCGGTGGTGACGTAGTCGGCGGGCAGCACCCGGTGGGCTCCTCCGTGCCCGGCGAAGTAGGAGAACGGCGGGGTGTACGCCGAGCCGAGCAGGTCGCCGCCGCGCAGCCGCTGCACCACCTGCGGCGCCTCGGCGCCCTCGGCGGTCAGCTCGCGCGCGTAGGCCGCGACCCGGTCCGCGGCCAGCACGAACCGCTCGCCGCCCTTCTCCACCACGGCGTACTCGATCTCCGGCCCGACCGCGACGGCGAGGTTGCTGGGCAGCGTCCACGGCGTGGTCGTCCAGACGAGGACGCGGGCCCCGGCGGCCGGGCCGCTGGTCAGCTCGAACCCGACGGTGACGGCCGGGTCCTGCCGCTGGCGGTAGACGTCGTCCATCCGGGTCTCGGTGTTCGACAGCGGGGTCTCGCAGCGCCAGCAGTAGGCCAGGACCCGGAACCCCTCGTAGACGAGGCCCTTGTCGTACAGCGTCTTGAAGGCCCACATCACCGACTCCATGTAGTCGGTGTCGAGGGTCTTGTAGTCGTCGGCGAAGTCCACCCAGCGCGCCTGGCGGGTGACGTAGCTCTCCCACTCCGCGGTGTAGCGCAGCACGGAGGTGCGGCACGCGTCGTTGAACCGGGCGACGCCCATGTCCTCGATCTCGGACTTGTGGGTGATCCCGAGCTGGCGCTCGGCCTCCACCTCCGCGGGCAGGCCGTGGCAGTCCCAGCCGAAGCGGCGGTCCACCCGCTGCCCCCGCATGGTGCGGTAGCGCGGCACCACGTCCTTGACGTAGCCGGTGAGCAGGTGGCCGTAGTGCGGCAGGCCGTTGGCGAAGGGCGGGCCGTCGTAGAAGACGAACTCGTCCACCCCGCGGGGGTGCCGCTCCAGGCTGGCGGCGAAGGTGCCGTCGGCCGCCCAGGAGTCGAGGACGCCCCGCTCGATCTCGGGGAAGCGGGGGCTGGCGGGCACGGCGCGCGCGCCGCGGCCGGCCGGTCCGGCGGCCGCTGCGGCGGTGGGTTCCGGGGTGGTGGGTTCCTGGGTGGTCGGGTCCTGCGCGGACACGGTCTCCTCCAGCCGAGTGCGTTCCCAGCCGCGAGGACGACGGGTGCCGGTCTCGGCGCCCACCGCGGTACCACCCCGCTTGCCGCCGCACGCGCACCCCGGGCGGGCCGGGAGCGCGCGGTCGGCGACCGCTCGTCGTCCGGCTGTCACGGGCCGGACCCGTCCGGGTCTAGTGGGGCGCCCCGCTGGCCGGGACCGCCCGTTCTTCCGGAGGCTCGCCGGTGATGGCCGGGTCGACGCCTGTGCGCTCGAGTCTAACCACGACGGCCCGCCGGGTCTTCCGGGTCGCCCACCCCGCCGCGCCCGGTGGGGCGGGCGCGGCGCGGTGGGCGACACCGCTCAGCGCAGCGAGAGCGTCCAGCGCCGCGGCACCGTCGTCGTGAGGTAGACGAGCACCCCCTCGGGGGTCAGGGAGCCGCGCAGCCACGTGTAGCGCTCCCCGCCGTCGGCGATCACCGGCTGCCGAGGGCCGGCGCCGGTGCCCGGTCCGAAGCGGATGACGTCACCGCCGACGGCGTAGCTCCCCCAGCCCTCGACGAGCTGGGAGGTGCCGGCCTCCTCGTCGAGCACCTGCGTGCCCGTCAGGACGCCACCGGCGCGGAAGGCCAGCTCGATCGTCACCGGCACCTCGGCGCCGTCGAGCTCCAGCTCCACGTCGACGCCGCGGGCGACGTCCCCGCCCACCGGGCGCACCACGGCGCGGGTGGTGAGCACCCGGGCGTCGCGGTGGCGGTGCGGGAAGTCCATCGCCGCCCAGAACCGGCCCTCGGGGGTGAGGGCGTAGTCGCCGTCCGGGCGGCGGTACCTGGCCGGCAGCGGCTGGTAGTACCCGGCGGTGATGCGCTGGCGCAGCTCGAAGGAGCCGTCGGGCGCCGCGCCGAGGCCGCGGGGGCGGAAGTGGCCGGTGGAGAAGAAGTTCGGCTGCAGCCGCACCGACTCCAGCACGGCCCCGCCGCGGCGGAAGGACAGGAACGTCGGGTTCGTGGACAGGCCCGAGCCGATGGGACCGGGGCGGTCCTCGTCGCCGCCGCCGTCGGTACCGGCGAAGACGACGGCGGTGGCCGTGCCCGAGCGCAGGATCGCCAGGTCGCTGCCGGGCACGAGCACCCGCGCCGGGAGCCGCAGCGGGGTGGGCGCGGGCAGCGGTGCGGCCAGGTCGGGGGCGAGCAGCACCTGGGCGTAGGCGTCGCCGAGCTCGGCGACCTCCTCGGCGGCGAGGATGCGCTGCACGGCCGCGGCGAACTCGCCGTCGCGGTCGCGCAGCGCCATCTCGCGCAGCTGCAGCAGGAACGGGTCGAGGAACCGGCGGCTCCCCTGGTCCTGCCGGCGCGACTGCACCGATTCCACCTGCCCGTCGGGGTGGGTGGTGCGCAGGGTCAGGCGCAGGTTGCGCCGCACGACGTCGCGCAGCGCGGTGCGGCCGGCGTACCGGGCCAGGGCCAGCAGCGAGGGGTTGGTCACGGCGGCGGAGTAGTTCGGGCTGCGCTCGGAGTACTGCCCGTCGGCGTCGACGTCGACGCCCTCGGCCAGCCACGCCTCGATGCGGTCGCGGTGCGCCGGGTCCGGCAGCAGCGCGTCGATGCGCGCCAGCGCCCCGCAGATCTCCCAGCGGTGGTTCGGGGTGTGCACGCCGCCGGTGGCCATCGCCGCGCCCACGGCCCGCAGCACCACCTCCAGGTCGGCGCGGGCGGCGGCGGTGGCGGACGCGGTCGCGGGCGCGAGGTCGGCGTCGGCGCGGAGCAGCACGAGCAGCCCGGCGAGGTCGTTGGCGCTGAAGGCGCTGTCCGGCGGGGAGTGCAGGTTGCCCTGGTCGAAGAGGCCGTCCTCGTGCTGGGCGGCGCGCAGCGCGGCGACCAGTTCGGTGACGACGGCGGCGAGGGCGGGGTCGTGGTGGTGGCGGGAGAAGGGCGTGACCCAGACCGCGGCCAGCCGCAGGGCGCTGCGCGCCATCGCCCGGTTCTGCCACAGCCCCGCGATCTGGGTGGGGTAGTCGGTGAGCACCTGCGGCACCTGGGCCTCGGCCGCCGCCAGCAGGCGCCGCGCGAACGGCACGTCCACCCCCTCGGCGAAGGCGGCCAGCGGCCCGGCACCCGCCGCGGGGCCGGTGGTGGCCGCGCCGGCCGCGGTGGCTGCGGTCAGCAGGTGGGGTCCTCCCACGTCGGCGGTGCCACCGGCCAGCACGGCGCGGCGGGCGACGCCCTGCCCGCGCGCGGGCCGCTCGGGGACGTGCTGCTCGGGAACGTGCTGCTCGGGAACGTGCGCCTCGGTCACGCGGGCCTCCCCCGGGATCCGCGGTGGGGCGCGCCATCGCGCCCACGAGATCCGGAAATCCCTTTCCCCGCACACCCTGGTGATCCGGCAGGCCCGCGTCAAGGTGCCGGCGTGCCGGTCCGGGCTCAGTCGCGCCCGGCGTCGGTGCGGGAGCGGCGCAGCGCGAGCAGCACCCCGACGATGCCCGTGGCCGCGGCGACGGCGCCGCCGACGGCGATGAGCGCGGTGTCCGTGCCGCCCCCGTCGCCGGCCGACCCCGCCGACGAGGTGGGGGTGGCGCTCGCCGTCGCGCTCTCGGACGGCGTCGCGGACGGCGTCGCGGTCGCGCTCTCCGACGGCGTGGCGGTCGGCGTCGCGGTCGCGCTCTCCGACGGCGTGGCGGTCGGCGTCGCGGTCCCCGCGACGGTGAAGCCGAAGCCGTCCTCGATCGGGTGGCCGTCGGAGGAGACGACCCGCCACAGCACGGTGTACCCACCGGCGGCCAGGGGCCCGGGCAGCGCGAGGGTGACGGCCGAGCCGTCGGCGACGGCCGCGGGCGTCGTGACGGTCGCGCCGGTCGCGTCGCGCAGGACGACTTGCGGGTTGATGCCCAGCACCGGGGCGCTGAACTCCAGCCGCACCTCCGCCGGCGCCGTCGCGAGCTGCTCGCCGTCGGCGGGCGCGGTGCGCAGCAGGCGGTCGTGCGCAGAGCTGGGCTGCGCCCCGGCGAGGAGCAGGCAGGCGGTGGCGAGGACGGTGAGGAGGAGGCGGCGCACCCACCGAGCCTAGGCGGCGCCCGCGCGGCGACACCGTCGGCCTAGAACCCGGACTCGGAGTACCGGATACCGCCGGTGCGGGCGTAGCCTGGCGGTGCCGGCCCCGCCGTGCCCGAGCCTCGAGGAGGAGCAGTGGCCCAGACCCACCAGCAGCGCGCGCTGCGCGACGTCGTGTTCGTCGACGGCGTGCGCACACCGTTCGGCAAGGCCAGGCCGGACGGCTACTACGCCGAGACCCGCGCCGACGACCTCGTCGTGCAGTGCCTGCGCGAGCTGCTCCGCCGCAACCCGTCCCTGCCGCCGGAGCGGGTCGGCGACGTCGCCGTCGCCGCCGCCACCCAGAGCGGGGACCAGGGCCTGCTGCTCGGCCGCAGCGCCGCGCTGCTCGCCGGCCTGCCCGCCACCGTGCCCGGCTACTCGATCGACCGCTGGTGCGCCGGCGCGATGACCGCCGTGACCACCGCCGCCGGCAGCATCGCCTTCGGCGCGGCCGACGTCGTCCTCGCCGGCGGCGTCGAGCACATGGGCCACCACCCCATCGGCTCCGGCACCGACCCCAACCCCCGCTTCCTCACCGAGCGGATCGTCTCCCCCGACGCGCTCAACATGGGCGTCACCGCCGAGAACCTGCACGACCGCTACCCGGCCCTCACCAAGGAGCGCGCCGACGCGTGGGCCGTGGGCAGCCAGACCAGGTTCGCCAAGGCGCAGGCCGACGGCAGCATCGGCCGCGACCTCGTCGCCGTGGCCACCCGCAGCACCGAGCGCGGCTACGGGCTCGCGACGGTCGACGAGCTGGCCCGGCCCCAGACGACGCTGGAGGGGCTGGCGAACCTCAAGACGCCGTTCCGCCCGCACGGGCGCGTCACGGCCGGCAACGCCTCGCCGCTGACCGACGGCGCGACCGCGTGCGTCCTCGCCGACGCCGGCACCGCCGCCGAGCTGGGCCTGCCCGTGGGGATGCGGCTGGTCAGCTACGCCTACGCCGGCGTCGAGCCGGAGGTCATGGGCTTCGGCCCCGTGCCCTCCACCGAGAAGGCGCTGGCGCTGGCCGGGCTCGGCATCGACGACATCGGCCTCATCGAGATCAACGAGGCGTTCGCCGTGCAGGTGCTGTCGTTCCTGGACCACTACGGCATCGCCGACGACGACCCCCGCGTCAACCCCTGGGGCGGCGCCATCGCGATCGGCCACCCGCTGGCCTCCTCCGGCGTGCGGTTGATGATCCAGCTCTCGCGGCAGTTCGAGCAGCACCCCGAGGTCCGCTGGGGCATCACGACGATGTGCGTCGGCCTCGGCATGGGCGGCACGGTCGTCTGGGAGAACCCGCACTTCGACGGCAGCGGCGACGCAGAGGGGAACCCCGCGTGAGCACCTCCACCAGCGAGTCCCTGACGCCCGCCCCCGGGCCGTCGACCACCACCGGCACCGGCGGCGAGCCCGCCCGCCCCGGCACCACCCGCGCCCTGCTGCGCGTGGTGGACCTGCCCGCCGGCGGTGGCCGCCTGGGGCTCATCACCCTGGACAACGGCCACCCGCGCCGGCCCACCCCGATGTCGCCGGAGGCGCTGGCCTCCCTGGACGCCGCCCTCGACGAGGCGCTGCGCAGCGGGGTGGCGGCCGTGGCCGTCACCGGCAAGCCGGGCTTCTTCTGCGCCGGCGCCGACCTCAGGCGCATCGGCGAGCTGCGCACCCGCGACGACGCGCTGCGCACCGCCCGGCAGGGCCACGACGTGTTCCGCCGCCTCGGCGAGCTCGGCGTGCCGACGTTCGCCTACGTCAACGGTCTCGCGCTCGGCGGCGGCCTGGAGCTGGCGCTGCACTGCACCTACCGCACGGTGTCCACCGGCGCGGCGGGCATCGGCCTGCCCGAGTGCTACCTGGGCCTGCTGCCCGGCTGGGGGGGCTGCTACCTGCTGCCGCACCTCATCGGGCCCGAGGCGGCCGTGGACGTCGTCATCGGCAACGCGCTGGCGGGCAACAGGACCCTCAAGGGGGCGCAGGCCGCGCAGCTCGGCATCGCCGACGTCGCGTTCGAGCCGGCCGACTTCCTCGAGCGGTCGCTGCGCTGGACCGCGCGCGTGCTGCGCGGGGAGCTGACCGTCTCCCGCCCCGAGGTGCCCACCGACGCGGCGACCTGGGAGGCCGCCGTCGCCAGGGGCCGTGCCATCGCCGACGCGCGGGTCCACGGCGCCGCACCGGCCCCCTACCGGGCGCTGGAGCTGGTGGCCGCCGCCCGCACCGCGAGCCGCGACGAGGCGTTCGCCGCCGAGGACGAGGGCCTGGCCGACCTGGTGTCGGGCGAGGAGTGCCGGGCCGGCCTCTACGCGTTCGACCTCGTGCAGCGCTTCGCCAAGGCACCGGCCGGCGCACCCGACGCGGGGCTCGCGCGCAGGGTCGGCAAGGTCGGCGTCGTCGGGGCCGGGCTGATGGCGAGCCAGCTCGCGCTGCTGTTCCTGCACCGGCTGCAGGTGCCGGTGGTCCTCACCGACGTCGACGAGGAGCGCGTCGCCCGGGGCGTGGGGTTCGTCCGCGCCGGGGTGGACGAGCTGCACGCCAAGGGCCGCATCGGCGCGGACGCCCGCAACCGGCTGCACGCGCTGGTGTCCGGCTCGACGGACAAGCAGGTGTACGCCGACGCCGACTTCGTCGTCGAGGCGGTGTTCGAGGACCTCGAGGTCAAGCGGCAGGTGCTGCGCGAGGTGGAGCCGCTGCTGCGCCCCGACTGCGTCCTGGCCACGAACACCAGCTCGCTGTCGGTGGCGGCGATGGCGGAGGTCCTGGAGCACCCCGAGCGGCTCGTCGGGTTCCACTTCTTCAACCCCGTCGCGGTGCTGCCGCTGGTGGAGGTGGTGCGCACCGGGGCCACCGACGAGGCGACGCTCGCCACGGCGTTCGCGGTGGGGCGCTCGCTGAAGAAGACGTGCGTCCTGGTCCGCGACGCCCCCGCGTTCGTCGTCAACCGGATCAGCACCCGCTTGTTCGCCGAGGTGGTGCGCGCCATCGACGAGGGCACGCCGCTGCTGGAGGCCGAGCGGGCGTTCGACCCCCTCGGGTTGCCGATGTCGCCGCTGCGGCTGGCGCAGCTGGTGGGCCCGGCGGTGATGCTGCACGTGGCCGAGACCCTGCACTCGGCGTTCCCCGACCGGTTCCACCTCTCGCCGTTCCTGCAGCGCTGGGTGGCGGCGGGCGGCCCGGACCTGGTCACCCGCAAGGGGCCGGTGGAACTGACGGAGGCCGCCGCGCAGGTGGCCGACGGGGCGGGCGCGGTGCCGGTGGGGCAGGAGGAGCTGCTGCGCCGGGTGCAGGACGCGGTGGCCGACGAGGTGGGCCGCGTGCTCGACGAGGGCGTGGCCGGCTCGGCGCAGGAGGTGGACGTGTGCCTCGTGCTGGGCACGGGGCACCCGCTGTTCCTGGGCGGCATCACCCCCTACCTGGACCGCACCGGCGCCTCGGAGCGGGTGCGGGGCACCCGTTTCCTGCCGCGGGGGGTCGCGAGCGTGCCGTGAGCCGGCCCGTGAGCCGGCCCGTGAGCCGCCCCTGAGGTCGGCCCGCCCGCGCCCTGAGCGGGCGGGCCCCCACGGGTTACGCGACCCGTCATCCGGAGTTCACCCGGTTGACGGCTGGCGGCGCACGCAGGGTGCACGATGGGCGCGCTCCGCGTTCCCTCCCCCTGGAGAGCCCCGATGACGCGTTCCACCCCCCGCACCCTGGCGGCCGCCGCGACGGCGCTCGGCCTCAGCGCCCTCGTCGCCGCCACCACCACCCCCGCCCACGCGGCCGTTCCCGACGCGGCCCGCGCGGCCGTTCCCGGCGCGGTCGGTGTCGACCCGGCCCGCGTGAACGGCTTCCTCGACCGCTGGCTCGTCGACGTGCAGGTCCTGGCCATCAACGACCTGCACGGCGCGCTGGAACCGCCCTCCGGTTCCGGTGGCCGCGTCCAGACGGGGGTGGGCCCCGACGGCGCGACCCCCGTGACCGTCGACGCCGGCGGTGCGCCGTACCTGGCCACCACGCTGGAGCGCCTGGAGGGCCAGGCGCGCAGCGGCAACACCATCACCGTGGCCAACGGCGACCTCATCGGCGCCTCGCCGCTGCTGTCGGCCGCCTTCCACGACGAGCCGACGATCGAGGCGGCCAACCTCATGGGCGTCGACTTCGCCAGCGTCGGCAACCACGAGTTCGACGAGGGCGCCCAGGAGCTGCTGCGCATCCAGGAGGGCGGCTGCCACCCGGTCGACGGCTGCGCCGACGGCACGCCGTACGGGGGCGCGGACTTCCAGTACCTGTCGGCCAACGTCACCTCGTCCGAGACCGGCGAGCCGCTGCTGCCGCCCTACGGGATCCGCGAGGTCCAGGGCGTCCCGGTCGGTTTCGTCGGGGTCGTGCTGGAGGGCACGAAGAGCATCGTCAGCCAGCAGGGCGTGGCCGGGCTGGAGTTCGCCGACGAGGCGGAGACGACCAACCGCTACGTCCGCGAGCTGCGGCGCCAGGGCGTGCAGACCATCGTCGTCCTGCTGCACGAGGGCGGCCAGCAGAGCGGCCCGGCCGCGTGGGACGTCAACGGCTGCACCGGGCTGCAGGGGCCGGTGGTCGACATCGTCGAGCGCCTCGACGACGAGGTGGACGTCGTCGTCACCGGGCACACGCACCAGGGGTACAACTGCGAGATCGACGAGAAGCTCGTCACGAGCGCCACGTCGAACGGGCGCGTGGTCACCGACATCGACCTGCGCCTCAACCGCTTCACCGGTGACGTGCTGCGGGCCAAGGCGGTGAACCGCGTCGTGGAGCGCACGGCGGCACCGGACCCCGAGCAGACGGCGCTCATCGACCGCTACCGCACCGCGCTGGGCCCGATCGCCTCCGAGGTGGTCGGCGAGACCGCCGAGCCCCTCACCCGCACCCAGGAGGTGCTGTTCGACGGCGCCCTCGGGGAGTCGGCGCTGGGCAACGTGATCGCCGACGCGCAGCTGGCCGCCACCGACGACGAGACCGGGGCCGTGGCCGCCCTGATGAACCCCGGCGGGGTGCGCGCCGACCTCGACGCCGGTCCGGTGACGTACGAGGAGGCGTTCACGGTCCAGCCGTTCGCCAACAACCTCGTCACCCTCGACCTCACCGGCGAGCAGCTGGGGTGCGTGCTGGAGCAGCAGTTCGCCGTCGGGCGCACCCTCTACCCGTCCTCGACGCTGTCCTACGTCGTCGACCCCGCGGGCACCAGCGCCCCCGTCGACGGCGACCCGTGCACCGGCACCCGCGTCGTCGACGACAGCATCACGATCGGCGGTGAGCCGGTGACGGCGGAGGGCACCTACCGCATCACGGTGAACAACTTCCTCGCCGGCGGTGGGGACGGCTTCACCGCGCTGACGGGGGGGACGAACCCCGTGACCGGGCAGATCGACCTCGACGCGTTCACCGCGTACCTGGGCGAGAACGCGCCCCTCGCGGCCCCGGCGCTGGACCGCATCCGCACGACCGGGGAGGCCGCGGCGGCCTGACCCGCCCGCCCGGCCCGCAGCGCGGAGGCCGTGACCCGCACCGGGGTCACGGCCTCCGCCGCGTGCGGGGGCGGCTGGGGCGGGCCGTCAGGCGAAGGCGCCGATCCCCGTGAGCTGCTTGCCGATGATGAGGGTCTGGATGCTCTCGGTGCCCTCGTAGGTGTGCAGCGCCTCGATGTCGGCCATGTGCCGCATGACGCGGTGCTCCAGCAGGATGCCGTTGCCGCCCATGAGGTCGCGCGCCATCGCCAGCACCTGGCGGGCCTTGCGGGTGGCGTTCATCTTCGCCAGCGACGCCATCGTGTCCGTCAGCCGGCCCTGCTCGGCCAGCCGCGCGGTGCGCACGCAGAACAGCTGCATCGCGGTGACCTCCGCGAGCATGTGGACGAGCTTCTCCTGCACGAGCTGGAACGAGGCGATCGGCTTGCCGAACTGCCGGCGCTGCATCGCGTAGGACAGGGCGCACTCGTAGGCGGCGGTGGCGTGCCCGAGCGCCGCCCAGGCGATCCCGGCCCGGGTCGCGGACAGCACCCGGCCGGTGTCCTTGAAGGTGCGCGCCCCGGGCAGCTTGTTCTCGGCCGGCACCCGGCACCCGCGCAGCTCGATGTCGGCGTTCCACACCGCGCGCAGCGAGCCCTTGCCCTCGATGACGGTGGCCTCGTACCCGGGGGTCCCCTTCTCCACGAGGAAGCCCTGGACCTGCCCGTCCTCCCCGCGCGCCCACACCACGCAGACGTCGCAGATGGTGCCGTTGCCGATCCAGCGCTTGGCGCCGTCGAGGACGTAGGAGTCGCCGTCGCGGCGCGCGGTGGTGGCCAGCGCCACGGAGTCCGAGCCGTGGTCGGGCTCGGTGAGGGCGAACGCCCCGACCGCCTCCAGCCGGGACATCGCCGGCAGCCAGCGCTCCTTCTGCTCCTCGGAGCCGCAGAAGGCGATGGAGCGCATCGCCAGGCCGGCCTGCACGCCGATGAAGGTGGCGAAGCTGCCGTCGCCGCGGTTGAGCTCCATGGTGATGAGCCCGGCGGCGGTCGCGCTGAAGGCGGGGATCCCCGGTCCCTCCAGCCCGTCGCCGACGACCCCGAGCCCGGCGTACTTCTTCACCAGCTCGAAGGGGAACTCCGCGCGCTCCCAGTAGCCGGAGGCCACCGGGACGACCTCGGTGTCGACGAAGCGGCGCAGCGTCAGCCACACCTCCCGCTCGGCGTCGGTGAGGTCCTCGGCCAGGCCGTAGTAGTCGATGCCCAGCCCGCTCTCGACGTCGCGCACGTGCGTCCTCCTCCTCCGCGGCCTGCGCCGCGCTCACCGGCAGCGGCGGCGTGGCCCGCCGCCCAGGGTTCTTCCGGACCGCCTCCCGCCGCGCCGGCGCGCCCGGCCTCGTCGGAGACGGTGCGGGCGCAGCTCTCCGACCCGGGCACGGGGCACCTCCTGCAGGCGGCGGCGGCTACAGCGGTCCCAGTCTCGCACGTTGGTGGGACTCCCGGTACCGGGTACTTGGGCGCGCTGACCCGGACAGGGGACCGCGCTCCCCCGGCGGGCACCCGACGGGCGCGACGGGCCGGGCCGCGCGCCTGGGATGATGGCTGCCATGCCAGACGCACCGTCGCAGACCCCCAGCGCCCCGACCACCGTCCCCGGCGTCGCCGTGCCGGACAAGCCCACGGTCGACGGCCTGGAGGAGCGGTGGGTACCGCGCTGGGAGGACGAGGGCACCTACCGCTTCGACCGCGGCGCCGAGCGCGGCGACGTCTACTCCATCGACACCCCCCCGCCCACGGTCTCCGGCTCCCTGCACGTCGGGCACGTCTTCAGCTACACCCACACCGACGTCGTCGCCCGCTACCAGCGGATGCGCGGCAAGGTCGTCTTCTACCCGATGGGCTGGGACGACAACGGCCTGCCCACCGAGCGGCGGGTGCAGAACTTCTACGGGGTGCGCTGCGACCCCTCGCTGCCCTACGACCCCTCCTTCGAGCCGCCCGCCGCCCCGCCCAAGAGCGACCGGGACTTCGCGCAGGTCTCCCGGCGCAACTTCGTCGAGCTGTGCGAGCGGCTCACCGCCGAGGACGAGCGCGCCTTCGAGACGCTGTGGCGCCGCCTCGGGCTGTCGGTGGACTGGTCGCACACCTACACCACGATCGGCCCGGTCAGCCGCGCCACCGCCCAGCGCGCCTTCCTGCGCAACCTGGCCCGCGGCGAGGCGTACGCCGCGGAGGCGCCGACGCTGTGGGACACCACGTTCCGCACCGCCGTGGCGCAGGCGGAGCTGGAGGACCGCGAGCGCCCCGGCGCCTACCACCGCGTCGCCTTCGCGCGCACCGGCGGCGGCGAGCCCGTCTTCATCGAGACCACGCGCCCCGAACTCGTGCCGGCCGTCGTCGCCCTCGTGGCCCACCCCGACGACGAGCGCTACCAGCCGCTGTTCGGGCAGAGCGTGCGCTCGCCCCTGTTCGGCGTCGAGGTCCCCGTGGTCGCCCACCGCCTCGCCGACCCGGCCAAGGGCTCCGGCATCGCGATGATCTGCACCTTCGGCGACGTCACCGACGTCACCTGGTGGCGGGAGCTGCAGCTGCCCACCCGCGCGGTGCTCGGCTGGGACGGGCGCCTGCAGCGGGAGGTGCCGGCTTGGATCGCCGGCGGGCCCGGCGAGGGGCTGTGGGAGCAGCTGGCCGGCACCACGGTGCACACCGCGCGCGAGCGGATCGTGGCCGCCCTGCGCGGGTCCGGCGACCTGGTCGGCGAGCCGAAGCCCATCACGCACCCGGTGAAGTTCTACGAGAAGGGCGACAAGCCCCTGGAGATCGTCACCACCCGCCAGTGGTACCTGCGCAACGGCGGGCGCGACGGGGAGCTGCGCGAGGGCCTGCTGGAGCGGGGCCGGCAGCTGCAGTGGCACCCCGAGCACATGGCGCACCGCTACGAGCACTGGGTGTCCGGGCTCAACGGGGACTGGCTGATCTCCCGCCAGCGCTTCTTCGGCGTGCCCTTCCCCGTCTGGTACCCCCTGGACGCCGACGGCAACCCGCGCCACGACTCCCCGATCGTGCCGGACGAGGCGGCCCTGCCGGTCGACCCGGCCTCGGAGCCGGCCCCCGGGTTCACCGAGGACCAGCGCGGGGTCCCCGGCGGGTTCACCGCCGACCCGGACGTCATGGACACCTGGGCCACGTCGTCGCTGACCCCGCTCATCGCCGCCGGCTGGGAGCGCGACGAGGACCTGCTGCGGCGCGTCTACCCGATGGACCTGCGCCCGCAGGGGCAGGACATCATCCGCACCTGGCTGTTCTCCACGGTCGTGCGCTCGCACCTGGAGGACGGGGTGCTGCCGTGGCAGCACGCGGCGATCTCGGGGTGGATCCTCGACCCGGACCGCAAGAAGATGAGCAAGTCCAAGGGCAACGTCGTCACGCCGATGGCCCTGCTGGAGGAGTTCGGCTCCGACGCGGTGCGCTACTGGGCCACCACCGCGCGGCTGGGCACCGACGCCACGTTCGACACCGGCCAGATGAAGATCGGCCGCCGGCTGGCGATGAAGCTGCTCAACGCGTCCAAGTTCGTCCTGGGCCTCGGCGTGGCCCGCGGCGGTGACCTCGACGCCACCGCGGTGACCGAGGACCTGGACGTCAGCCTGCTCGCCAACCTCGCCGCGGTCGTGCGCACCGCGACGGAGGCGTTCGAGCGCTACGACCACGCCACCGCCCTGGACGTCACGGAGCGGTTCTTCTGGACGTTCTGCGACGACTGGGTCGAGCTCGTCAAGGACCGCGCCTACGGCGCCCGCGGGGACGCCGCCGCCGCCTCGGCGCGCACCGCCGCCGCGATCGCGCTGCGCACCGTGCTGCGGCTGCTCGCCCCCTTCCAGCCGTTCGCGGCGGAGGAGGTGTGGTCGTGGTGGCAGGAGGGCTCGGTGCACCGGGCCAGCTGGCCGGAGGTGGCCGAGCTCGGCGCGGCCGCCACCGCCGACGACGCGCTGGCGGTGCTCGGCGCGGCCGGGGCGGCGCTGTCGACGCTGCGGAAGGTGAAGAGCGAGGCGAAGGTCTCCCAGCGCACGGAGCTGGCGACCGCCGCGGTGAGCGGTCCGGCCGCCCTCGTGGACCCCGCGCGCCGCGCCGCGGCCGACGTCGCCGCGGCCGGACGGGTGCAGCACCTGGAGTGGGCCGTGGAGGACCCGGCCGGCGAGGCCGTGCTGCGCGCGCGGGCGGAGTTCGCCGCCGCGGAGGGTGCCGCGGGCTGAGGCCCCGCACGCGCGCGAGGGCCCCACAGCCGTGCGGCTGCGGGGCCCTCGCGCGTCAGGCGGGCCGGTCGTGGACCCGCCGGCTCAGCGCTCGATCTCGCCGCGGATGAAGGCCTCGAGCTTGGCGCGGCCCACCTCGTCGGCGCGCTGCTCCGGCGGGGACTTCATGAAGTACGCCGAGGCCGACAGCAGCGGGCCGCCGATACCGCGGTCCAGGCCGATCTTCGCGGCGCGCACCGCGTCGATGATGACGCCCGCGGAGTTCGGCGAGTCCCACACCTCGAGCTTGTACTCCAGGTTCAGCGGCACGCCGCCGAACGCCTCGCCCTCCAGGCGGACGTAGGCCCACTTGCGGTCGTCGAGCCACTGGACGTAGTCGCTGGGGCCGATGTGCACGTTGCGGGTGCCGAAGTCCGCCTCGACGTTGCTCGTGACGGCCTGCGTCTTGGAGACCTTCTTGGACTCCAGCCGGTCGCGCTCCAGCATGTTCTTGAAGTCCATGTTGCCGCCGACGTTGAGCTGGTACGTGCGCTTCAGCTCGATGCCGCGGTCCTCCAGCAGCTTGGCCAGCACCCGGTGGGTGATGGTCGCGCCGACCTGGGACTTGATGTCGTCACCGACGATCGGCAGCCCCGCGTCGGTGAACTTCTGCGCCCACTCCTCGGTGCTGGCGATGAAGACGGGCAGCGCGTTGACGAACGCCACGCCCGCGTCGATCGCGGCCTGCGCGTAGAAGCGCGCCGCGTCCTCGGAGCCGACGGGCAGATAGCAGACGAGGACGTCGGCGCGCGCCTCGCGCAGCGCCGCGACGACGTCGACCGGCTCGGCGGCCGACTCGGTGATGGTCTCGCGGTAGTAGCGGCCGAGGCCGTCGAGGGTCGGGCCGCGCTGCACGGTGACACCGGTGGCCGGCACGTCGCAGATCTTGACGGTGTTGTTCTCGCTGGCCCCGATGGCGTCGGCGAGGTCCGTACCGACCTTCTTGGCGTCCACGTCGAAGGCGGCGACGAACTCCACGTCGCCGACGTGGTACTCCCCGAACTTCACGTGCATGAGGCCCGGCACGGTGCTGTCCGGGTCGGCGTCGCGGTAGTAGTGGACCCCCTGGACGAGCGAGGCGGCGCAGTTGCCCACCCCGACGATCGCCACGCGCACTGCTGCCATGGAGAACTCCTGTCTGCGGTCCGGTACTCGCGTCCGGCGCTTCGATCACTGCTGGTCGGTGCTTCGGTCGTGCTGGTCGTGCTGGTCGTGCGCGCCCGGTGGCACCGCACGCCCCGGCGGGGCGGGCGGGCCGGTGGGCTAGGGGACGGGCGGGCTCTGCCGCTCCTGCTGGTGGTGGTGCTGGCGGCGGCCCTCGGCGCTGATGAGGCCGTCGATCCAGTCGACCTCCCGCCGCGCGGTCTCCACCTCGTGGCACTGGTACTCGTAGGCGTAGGCGTCCAGCTGCTCGCGGGTGTGGTCGATGGAGCGGCTGAGCTGCTCCACGCGTTCCTGCAGGCGGGCGCGGCGGCCCTCGAGGATGCGCAGCCGCGTCCGCGGATCGGTGCGGGTGAACAGGGCGAAGCGGACGCTGAAGGTGTCGTCGTCCCACGCCGAGGGCCCCGCCTGGTGCAGCAGCTCCCCGAGCCGCTCACGGCCGCCGTCGGTGATCTCGTAGACGACGCGGGCGCGGCGCCGGCCCGGGCCCGCACCGGCATCGGCCTCGACACCGACCTCGCGCACCCACCCCTCGGCCTGCAGGGTGCGCAGGCAGGGGTAGAGCGTGCCGTAGGAGAGCGCCCGGAAGATGCCGAGGCGCACGTCGAGCCGGCGGCGCACCTCGTAGCCGTGCAGCGGGCCGTCGTGCAGCAGGCCGAGGACGGCGAGCTGGAGGGAGTCCACGCGACGGCGCACCCACGGCCCCCTCCCCGGCGGTCCTCGCCTCGATGTCATGACGATGCATCGACTCGATGCATCGGGCAGACGGTAGCCGCTGCCCTGCCGGCACGCCAGCCGCCGCGCCGGTCGACGCGCCCCGGCTCGACCCACCGGGTCGGCCCACCGGGACACCACCGGCGAGATCACGCAGTTGGCCCCGGCCGACCGCCCCCGCCGGTACGGTCGGGTCATGTCCACCGCCGCCGACCGGCTGGAGCGCGAGCTCGCGGTCCTGCTGCGCCGAGCCCGCGCCATCTCGCGCGACGTCGCGCGGCAGGTCCACCCCGACCTGGAGCCGGAGGCCTACAGCCTGCTGGTCCGCCTCGACGACATCGGCAGCGCCCGCCCCTCCGACCTGGCCGCCTACTTCGGCATCGGCAAGCCGACGCTGAGCCGGCAGGTGCAGCTGCTCGAGCAGCTGGGGCTCGTCAGCCGGGCCGACGACCCCACCGACCGGCGCGCCGTCGTCCTGACGCTGTCCGAGCTCGGGCGCACGCAGGTGCACGCCGCCCGCGAGGCGCGCCGGCAGTCGCTGCGCACGCTGGTCGCCGACTGGCCGGAGGCGGACGTGGCACAGCTGGCGGACCTGCTGCACCGCCTCACCTCCACCCTCTGAGCCGGGCCGGGCCGCGCGGGCCGCGGCGACCTCCCCGCGGCCGCGCGATGAGTTGCCGGAAGCAACCAGCCATCGTTATGGTTGCTTCGGGAAAGTAAATGTCGCAGAGGTCGCCGCGGGCCCGTCGCCGCCCGCACGGGTGCCCGCGCCTCGACCGGAGGACCCCATGAGCCACACCGCCGCACCACCCGACGCCCAGCACGCCTCGCAACCCGCCCACCCCGCCGAACCCATGGCACACCGGCAGATCATGGAGGCCCTCTCCGGCCTGCTGCTGGGCATGTTCGTGGCGATCCTGTCCTCGACCGTCGTCTCCAACGCCCTGCCCGTCATCCTCGCCGACCTGGGCGGCGGCGAGTCCGGCTACACCTGGGTGGTCACCGCGGCCCTGCTGGCCACGACGATCTCCACGCCCGTCTGGGGCAAGCTCTCGGACCTCTTCTCCAAGAAGCTGCTCGTCCAGATCGCCCTGGTGCTCTTCGTCGCCGCCTCCGCCGTGGCCGGCCTGTCGAACAGCCTCGGCATGCTCATCGCCTGCCGCGTGGTGCAGGGCCTCGGCGCCGGCGGGCTCACCGCCCTCGCCCAGGTGATCATGGCCGCGATGATCGCCCCGCGCGAGCGCGGCCGCTACTCCGGCTACCTCGGCGCCACCTTCGCCCTCGCCACCGTCGGCGGCCCCCTCATCGGCGGCGTCCTCACCGAGCACCTGTCCTGGCACTGGTGCTTCTACGTCGGCGTGCCCTTCGCCGTCCTCGCCTTCTTCGTGCTGCAGAAGACGCTGCACCTGCCCGTCGTCAAGCGCCCCGTGCGGATCGACTACCTCGGCGCCACGCTCATCGCCGCCGGCGTCTCCGCCCTGCTGGTCTGGGTGTCGCTGGCCGGCCAGCAGTTCGACTGGTGGTCCTGGCAGACCGCCGCCATGGTCGCCGGCGGTGTCGTGCTGCTCGCGCTGGCCGCCGTCGTGGAGGGCCGGGTCGCCGAGCCGATCATCCCGCTGCGCCTCTTCCGCAGCACGACGACCACGCTGTCGGCCCTGGCCAGCCTGTTCGTCGGCATCGCCATGTTCGGCGCGACGATCTTCCTCAGCCAGTACTTCCAGCTCGCCCGCGGCGAGTCCCCGACGATGTCCGGCATCCTGACCCTGCCGATGATCCTCGGCCTCTTCCTCTCCTCCACGGTGGCGGGGCAGTCCATCACCCGCACCGGCCGCTGGAAGGGCTGGCTCGTGGCCGGCGGCACCTGCCTCACCGCCGGCCTGGCCCTGATGTCCACGGTCGAGTGGGACACCGACTACCTGGTCGTCGCGGTCTTCATGGCCCTCGTGGGCATCGGCGTCGGCGCCATGATGCAGAACCTCGTCCTCGCCGTGCAGAACGTCACCGCGCCGCAGGACCTCGGCACCGCCAGTTCGCTGGTGGCCTTCACCCGCACGCTCGGCGGCGCCATCGGCGTCTCGGCGCTCGGCGCGGTGCTCAGCCACCGGGTCAGCCACCACCTGTCGGGCAACCTGCAGGCCCTGGGCATCGACCCCGCGGTGGCCGGAGCCGACGGGGGCGGCACGAGCGTGCCCGACCTGGACGCCCTGCAGGAGCCTGTGCGCTCGGCGGTGCAGGCGGCGTTCGGCAGCGCCATCGGCGACATCTTCCTCGCCGCGGCGCCCTTCGGCCTGATCGCGCTCGCCATCAGCTTCTTCTTCAAGGAGGTCGCCCTGCGCTCGGCCACCACCGCGACCGACACCCGCACCACGCGGACCGACACCGGCCGCACCGACACCGGGCTGGCGGTCACCGGCCGGACCGACACCGGGCTGGCGGTCACCGGCGTGGTGCGCCACCACGACGGGCGGTCCATCGCCGACGCCGTCGTGACCCTCGCCGACGCCACCGGCGAGCAGGTGGCCCGCGGGCGCACCGACGCCGACGGGCGCTACGCGCTGCCCGCCCCCACCGGCGGGACGTACCTGCTCATCGTCGCGGCCCTGCACGTGCGGCCCTCGGCGACCCTGGTGGCCCTGGGCGCCGGCCCCCTGGCCCGTGACGTCGTCCTCTCCGGGGCGGCGTCGGTGACCGGCCGGGTGCTCACCCACGCCCCGCAGCACCGGGCCGCCGGCGCGACGAGCGGGGCCGATGCACCGGTGCGACCCGTCGAGGGCGCGCTCGTCACCCTCACCGACGTGCGCGGCGACGTCGTCGCGACCGCCCGCACCGACCACGAGGGCGCCTACGCCCTGCCCCAGCTCATGGGCGGCAGCTACGTCATCACCGCGCAGAGCGACCACCTGCACCCGGTCGCCCGCAACATCGACGTGGCCGACGACGCACACCTGCCCTGCGACCTGCGGCTGACCGGCGGCGGCCGGCTCGTGGGCCGGGTCAGCGCCGCGAGCGACGGGCACGCGGTGGCCGAGGCGTCCGTCACCCTCGTCGACACCGAGGGCACCGTCGTCGCCCGCGCCGTCACCGATCCCGACGGCGGCTACGCCTTCGAGAACCTCCCGGCCGGCACCTACACCCTCACCGCCGCCGGCTACGCGCCCGTCGCGACGACCGTGCGGGTCGACGAGGACGGCGTCGCCGCCACCCAGGTCGAGCTGGGGACGTCCCGGTGAGCTCCCCGCAGCGGCCCGCCACGGCCGTCGGTGCGCGCACCACCGCCCGCGGCACCGTCCTGAGCACCGAGGGATGGCCCCTGCCGGGGGCCACCGTGACGGTGCTGGGCCTGGACGGGCAGCAGCTCGGCCGGGCCGCCGCCGCCTCCGACGGCGCCTTCGCGGTCACGGGCCTGCCGCCCGGGCCGGTGACGGTGCTCGTCGCGGCCCCCGCCCACGAGCCGCACGTGCGCACCGTCGTCGTGCCGGCGCTCGGCGACGAGTGGCCGGTGGAGGGGGTGCGGCTGCGCCGGCAGGGTGCCGCCGAGACCCCCGCGGCGGGGCGCTGGACGATCGACACCGCCCACTCCTCGATCACCGCCACCGCGCACCACCTCGGGTTGTCCGCGGTGCACGGGCGGTTCACCGCGTTCACCGGCGCCATCACCGTGGCCGGGGACGTCACCCGCTCCGGCGTCGAGGTCAGCATCGACGCCGCCAGCATCGACACCGGCAACCGGGTGCGCGACGAGCACCTGCGCGCCGCCGACTTCCTCGACGTCGCCCAGCACCCGACGATCACGTACACCGGTTCCGGCGTGGAGCGCACCGCGGCCGGCACCTGGGTGCTGCGCGGCGAGCTGCGCCTGCTCGGCACCACCCGCCCGGTGGCGCTGGACATGACGTACACCGGCACGGGCACCGACCCGTGGGGTGGTACGCGCGCCGCCTTCTCGGCCACCACCCGGCTCGACCGCGACGACTTCCGGATGAACTGGAACCAGGCCGTCGAGGTGGGCGTCGCCGTCTTCGGCAGCACCCTGAAGGTCGCCGTCGACGTGGAGGCCGTGCGGGAGGCCTGAGCGGGGCGCACGAGGGCAGGCGCACGACGGCGGCCGCCGACCGGGAGCGATCCCGGCCGGCGGCCGCTTCGTCGTGCCGGTCCCGCCCGAGGGCCGCGCGGCTCGCGCGGCCCGGGTGGGCCCTCAGGCGGACTTCTCGCGCCGCTCGCGGGGCTTGCGCTGCGGGGCCTCCCGCGGCACGAGGGTGGGGTTGACGTTCTTCAGCACGACCTCGCGGGTCACCACGACGCGGGCGATGTCGTCGCGGGAGGGCACGTCGAACATCACCGGCAGCAGGACCTCCTCGAGGATCGCCCGCAGGCCGCGGGCCCCGGTGCCGCGCAGGATGCCCTGCTCGGCGACCGCCTCCAGCGCGTCGTCGGTGAACTCCAGCTCCACGCCGTCCAGCTCGAACATCCGCTGGTACTGCTTGACGAGGGCGTTGCGCGGCTCGGTGAGGATGCGCACCAGCGCCTCCTTGTCGAGCGGGTCGACGGTCGTGATGACGGGCAGGCGGCCGATGAACTCGGGGATGAGCCCGAACTTCATCAGGTCCTCGGGCATCACGTCGGAGAAGCTGGGGGCCTGCTCCCCCGCGGTGTGCAGCTGGGCGCCGAAGCCCAGGCCGCGCTTGCCCGCCCGGGCCTCGATCATCTTGTCCAGGCCCGCGAAGGCCCCACCGACGATGAACAGCACGTTCGTGGTGTCGATCTGGATGAACTCCTGGTGCGGGTGCTTGCGGCCGCCCTGCGGCGGGACGCTCGCGGTGGTGCCCTCCAGGATCTTCAGCAGCGCCTGCTGCACGCCCTCGCCCGAGACGTCCCGGGTGATCGACGGGTTCTCGGACTTGCGGGCGATCTTGTCGACCTCGTCGATGTAGATGATGCCCGTCTCGGCCTTCTTGACGTCGTAGTCGGCGGCCTGGATGAGCTTGAGCAGGATGTTCTCGACGTCCTCGCCGACGTAGCCGGCCTCGGTGAGGGCCGTGGCGTCGGCGATGGCGAACGGCACGTTGAGCATCCGCGCCAGCGTCTGCGCCAGGTAGGTCTTGCCGCAGCCGGTGGGGCCGATGAGGAGGATGTTCGACTTGGCGATCTCGACGGGCTCCTCGCGGCCCTTGGCCGGCTCGCCCACCTGGATGCGCTTGTAGTGGTTGTAGACGGCCACCGCCAGCGACCTCTTGGCCGCCGACTGGCCGATGACGTACTGGTCGAGGAACTCGAAGATCTCCCGGGGCTTGGGGAGCTCGACGAGGCCGAGGTCGTTGGCCTCGGCCAGCTCCTCCTCGATGATCTCGTTGCAGAGGTCGATGCACTCGTCGCAGATGTACACGCCGGGGCCGGCGATCAGCTTCTTGACCTGCTTCTGGCTCTTACCGCAGAAGGAGCACTTCAGCAGGTCGCCACCGTCTCCGATCCGTGCCACCGACGGAGTCCTTTCCTCGGTCTTCCTCGAGCGTCCGCCCGGGGGGCGGATGCGTCCACCCGGGCGTCGCAGGACCACCACAGCGCCTCCACGGTACCCGGCCGGGGAGGCGCTGCACCCACGAAGCCACCGCCTGGGTGCACGTGGTCGCGGCCCTCCTCGCCCGGTGCCCGCATCAACTACGAGGGGTCACTGACCGCTCGCCTGGAGTGACGCCTTGCGGCTGTGCAGCACCTCGTCGATCAGCCCGTACTCGACGGCCTCGCTCGCCGTGAGGAACTTGTCGCGCTCGATGTCGGCGCGCACCTGCTCCACGGTGCGCTTGGAGTGCGCCGCCAGGGTCTCCTCCAGCCACGTCCGCATGCGCAGGATCTCGTTGGCCTGGATCTCCAGGTCGCTGGCCTGCCCGTAGTCGCCACCGGCCATCGCCGGCTGGTGGATGAGGATGCGGGAGTTGGGCAGCGCGAACCGCTTGCCCGGCGCACCGGCACCCAGCAGCACCGCCGCCGCGGAGGCCGCCTGGCCCATGCAGTACGTCTGGATGTCCGGGCGGATGTACTGCATCGTGTCGTAGATCGCCGTGAGCGCCGTGAAGGAGCCGCCGGGCGAGTTGATGTACATGATGATGTCCCGCTCGGTGTCCTGGGACTCCAGGACGATGAGCTGGGCGATGATGTCGTCCGCGGAGGCGTCGTCCACCTGCACGCCGAGGAAGATGATCCGGTCCTCGAAGAGCTTGGTGTACGGGTCGCTGCGCTTCATCCCGTAGGACGTGCGCTCCTCGAACTGCGGCAGCACGTAGCGGGCGGACGGGGAGTGGAAGGTCATGGCACGGCTCTCCTGCGGCTGGGGGACGGCGGATGAGGAGCGGGAGTGGTCAGGCACCCGTGCCGCCGCCTCCCGAGACCTCGCTGGAGCGGCCCACCACGTGGTCGATGAGGCCGTACTGGCGGGCTTCCTCGGGGCTGAACCAGCGGTCGCGGTCGGAGTCGCGGGTGATGTTCTCCACCGGCTGGCCCGTGTGGTGCGCGATGAGCTCGGCGAGCTGGTTCTTCGTGTAGATGATCTGCTCGGCGAGGATCTTGATGTCGCTGGCGGTACCACCCAGGCCCCCCAGGGGCTGGTGCATCATGATCCGCGAGTGCGGCAGCGCCGAGCGCTTGCCCTTGGCGCCGGCGCAGAGCAGGAACTGCCCCATCGAGGCGGCCAGCCCCGTGGCGATCGTCGCCACGTCCGGCTTGATGAACTGCATCGTGTCGTAGATGGCCATGCCGGCCGTGACCGAGCCACCGGGCGAGTTGATGTAGAGGTAGATGTCCTTCTCGGGGTCCTCCGCGGCCAGCAGCAGCAGCTGGGCGCAGATGGCGTTGGCCATCTCGTCGCGGACCTCCGACGCCAGGAACACGATCCGCTGCTGCAGCAGGCGCTGGTAGACGTTGTCGTCCAGGCCGCTGTTCGGCGTCGGTGTGCGGGCGTAGGCAGGCGCCGCCAGTCCTGGCGTGATGATCCCGTCGCTCACGATCTCTCCCGGCCCTTCCTGCAGATCGAGTCCGCCCCGTCGTCGCGGGGCCGGCGGAGGTCTCCGCCGATCTCGATCGACCCTAACGTCCCGCCCGCGACCGGCACGGCGGCAGGGCCGCCGTTTCGCTGTGGGCGCACCCCGGGGCCCCTCGGTGAGGAGGGTGCCGCCGGGGTGCGCCCACGGCGTCGCCCGGGTGCTCAGGCCCGCTCGGCCGCCTGCTCGCCGTCGGTCACGACGCCGGGGGCGTCGGCCGGCAGCGGGTCCACCGTCTGCCCCTCGGCCTCGTCCGCCGCGGTGGCCTCGTCGCCGTCCTCGTCCTCGTCGGGGCCCCCGACGAGCTCCTCGAGGTCGATGACGTTGCCGGAGGCGTCCTTCACGGTGGCCTTCTCCATCGCCACCGCCAGCGCCTTGCGCCGGGCGACCTCGCCGACCATCGCCGGCACCTGACCGGCACCGTCCATCGCGCGGGCGAACTCGTTGGGGTCCATCCCGTACTGCTGCGCCTGGCCGAGGAGGTACTCCACGAGCTCCTCCTGCGCCACCTTGACCTCCTCGCGCTCGGCGAGCGCGTCCAGCAGGAGCTGGCTGCGCAGCGCCTGGCGCGCCTGCTCGGTGACCTCGGCGCGGTGCTCGTCGTCCTCCAGCCGGGACTCCTGCTCCAGGTGGCGGTGCACCTCGGCCTCGACGAGCGACTCCGGCACGGGCACCTCGGTGACCTCCAGCAGCCGGGCCAGGACGCGGTCGCGCGCCTGCAGGCCCTGGGAGAACTTCTTCTCCTGCACCACCTTGCCGGCGAGGTCGGTGCGCAGCTCCTCGAGGGTGTCGAACTCGCTGGCCAGCTGCGCGAACTCGTCGTCGGCCTCGGGCAGCACCCGCTCCTTGACGGAGTTCAGCGTGACCGTGATCTCGGCGTCCTGCCCGGCGCGGTCGCCGCCGGCCAGCGCGGCGGTGAACGTGCGGGTCTCGCCGGCGGAGGCACCGGTGAGCGCGTCGTCGAGCCCGGCGATCATGTTGCCGGCGCCGATCTGGTAGGAGATGCCCTTGGCGGTCTCGATCTCCTCGCCGTCGATCTCGGCGCGCAGGTCGATGGAGACGAAGTCGCCGCCCGCGGCGGCCCGGTCGACGCCGGTGAGGGTGCCGAAGCGCTCGCGCAGCGAGGTCAGGCGGGTCTCCACGTCGGCCTCGGACCCCTCGAGGTCGTCGACGGTCACCTCCAGCTCCTCCAGCACCGGCAGCTGCAGCTCGGGCCGGACGTCCACCTCGACGGTGAACTTCAGGTCCCCGCCCTGCACCGGGTCCGGGACCTCGGCCACGTCCACGGTGGGCTGGCCCAGCGGGCGCAGCTCCGACTCCTCCACCGCGCGCTGGTAGAAGCGGGGCAGCGCGTCGTTGACGGCCTCCTGCAGCACGGCGGCGCGGCCGTAGCGCTGGTCGATGACCCGCGGCGGCACCTTGCCCTTGCGGAAGCCGGGGATCTGCACCTGGCCCGCGATCGTCTTGTACGCCGCGTCGAGACTCGGCTTCAGCTCGTCGTAGCCGACCTGCACGGTCAGCTTCACCCGCGTGGGGTTGAGGGTCTCGAGGTCGCTCTTCACGGCGGAGGTCTCCTGGATTGCTCCACCCTGCGGCGGAGGTCGGTGGGCTTCGGCTGGGTGTCGCTGCGGCGCGGGCGGCTGACGCCGGGGCCGCGGTGCCCCAGCATGCTAGCCGCCGGCACCCGGCACAGCGGGCCCGGCGAGCGTCCACGCCGTCGGGGTACCCGGATTCGAACCGGGGGCCTTCCGCTCCCAAAGCGGACGCGCTACCAAGCTGCGCCATACCCCGTGGGCCCGGTGGGCGGGCGCCGCGGCAAGGCTAGCGCCGCGGACCGGCTAGGCTGTCCACCAGCACGCGGGTGTAGCTCAATGGTAGAGCCCCAGTCTTCCAAACTGGCTACGCGGGTTCGATTCCCGTCACCCGCTCCACACCACCGCCCGGTAAGCGCTGTCCCGCGGCGGCGGGCTCTGCCAAGCTCGGCCCGTGACATCCCCAGCCGCCCCGCTCCGCGTCGTCGTCGCCCCGGACAAGTTCAAGGGCTCCCTCACCGCCGCCGAGGTCGCCGC
>NZ_BAABIL010000061.1:0-16694 GCF_039542765.1 Kineococcus glutinatus | reverse complement strand
CCCGTGCGCCCAGCCCTCGGCGTAGCCGGCCGCCTTGGCGGCCTCCCGCACCCGGGTCAGCGCGGCCTCGTCGGCCTGGGTGCGGGGCAGCTGCAGGCCGCTGAACTCCTGCGGCTCGCCGCTGCCGCCGCGGCTGGCGACGAACGCGCGCGGGGCGGGCGCCGGGGTGGTGTCGGCCGGGACGAAGCCCCGCTGCCGCGGCGCGGCCTGCGGGAAGGAGTCCCGCGAGGTGCGCTCAGGAGACGAAGTCATCGTCGCCACCGCGGGTCAGGACGATCTGGCCGGACTCCTCCAGGCCGCGGATGACCTGGACGATCTTGGACTGCGCCTCCTCGACCGCCGACATCCGGACGGGGCCGAGCATGTCGATCTCGTCGAGGAGGTTCTCGCGGGCGCGCTCGGAGACGTTGCGCAGGATCTTGTCGCGCACGGACTCCTTGACACCCTTGAGCGCGGTGGCCAGGTCGGTCGTCTCCACACCGCGCAGCACGAGCTGGATGGCGCGGTCGTCGAGGCTGGTGATGTCCTCGAAGACGAACATGAGGCCGCGGATCTCCTCGGCCAGGGACGGGTTGACCTTCTCCAGGCCCTCGAGGATGCTGCGCTCGGTCCCGCGGTCGGCGCGGTTGATGATCTCCACGAGCGGCTGGACGCCACCGACGGCGGTGTTGTCCTTGGCCTGCAGGACGGTGGAGGTGCGCCGCTGCACGACGTCCTCGACCATCCGCACGTACTCGGAGCTGGTGGACTCCATGGTGGCGATGCGGTAGGCGATGTCCGCCTGGACCTCCGCGTCGAGCCCGGACAGGATCATCGAGGCCTGGTCGGGGCGCAGGTGCGCCACGACGAGGGCGATGACCTGGGGGTGCTCGCCCGACAGGAACGTCAGGATCTGCTGCGGGTCGGCCTGGTGCAGGAACTGGAACGGGGCCACGTAGGTGGACTCCGCGACGCGCCCGAGGACCGCGGCCGCGCCGTCGGCGCCGAGCGCGCCCTCCAGCAGGGCCTGGGCGAAGTCCAGGCCGCCGGCCCCGCCGCGCAGCGGGGTGACGAGCATGTCGTGGAACTCCGCGAGCACCTTGCCGGCGACGTCCGGGGAGACCGAGCGCAGCCGCAGCAGTTCGGCGGTGAGCTCCTCGATCTCCGCGGGCCGCATGTGCGAGAGGACCTTCGCGGCGTTCTCCTGGCCGACCTGCACGAGCAGGATGGCGGCCTTCTGCGTCCCGCTGAGGGGCGCGACCTCGAGTTCGGTGGACGTCGTCACGGCTCAGGACCTCCTGTCGGCGAGCCAGCCGCGCAGGAGCTCTGCGACTTCCTGCGGCTGGCGGGAGACGAGTTCGACGACCTCGTCGCGCCGGGCGGCGGCGGCTTCGAGGGCGGGGTCGACCGGTGCGCCGACCAGGGCGAGCGGCTTGTGGGCCTCGACGGCCGCGGCCGCCTCGTCCACCGGCGCGGTCTCGGCGGTGATGTCGCCGACGTTGATGGGCAGGTCGTTGACGTCGAGGACGTCCACGGTCTTGACCTTGCGGCGGCGGAAGGAGAGCAGGACCACCGCCAGCATGACCAGGACGATGAGCGCGAGCGCGGCCGTCTTGGCGTAGCCCACCAGCGTCTCGCGCTGCTCGGTGGCCTCGGCCTCCGCGAGGGCGGCCTCGGTCGCCGTGGCGGCGGAGGAGTCGAACGGGGTCTTGATGACGGAGACGGCGTCCCCGCGGGCGGCCTGGATGCCGACGGCGGCGTTGACCATCTGGGTCACCTGGTTGACGTCGGCGGCGCCGGCCTTGGTGGAGTTCAGCACGACCGCGACGGACATGCGCTCGACCTTGCCGGGGGCCTGCCGGGTCACCGTGTCGGTCTGGTTGATCGGGTTGTCGACCGTGGCCGACTTCTTGGTGTACCCGCTGGTGCTGCCGTCCTCGGCGGGGGTCTGGATGTTGTCCGGGCCCAGGACGCCGCTGGCCGCGGTGCCCGCGCCGCCGGTGTACGTCTCCTCGGAGGTCGTCGACGCCTGCGCCGGCAGCTCGTTGGGGTAGGTGTACACGCGGTCCGTCTGGGTCTTCTCGTCGAAGTTCAGCGTCGCGTTGACCGTCGCCTTGACGTTGCCCTTGCCGTAGATGCCCTCGAGCATCGTCTGCAGCTCGGTGCTGGCCAGGGTGTTGTAGTCGCGCGCCTCGTCCTGCTGGGCGCCGGTGTTGGCCCCGTCGACGGAGAGGGTGTTGCCCTCGTCGTCGACGACGGAGACGTTCTTCTTGTCCATGCCCTCCACCCCGCCGGCGACGAGGTTGACGATCGAGGACACCTGGTCGTCGGAGAGCGTCTCACCGGGGTCCAGGCCGACGAGCACCGACGCCGTGGTCGGCTCCTGCTCGTCGATGAAGACGTCCTCCTCGGGGATGGCGAGGTTGACGATGGCGTTGTCGACGCCGTCGATGGACTCGATGGTGTTCGCCAGCTCCGCCGCGAGCGCCTGCTGGTACTTCTTCTGCTCCATGAACTCCGACGTCGTGACGCTGGACTCCTCGAGCATGGTGGGGCCGGAGGTGGACTCCGCCGGCAGGCCCTCCTTGGCCATGGCCAGGCGGGTCTCGTAGACGTCCGCCTGCGGCACGGAGATCGAGGTGCCGCCGTCGGCGAGCTCGTAGGGCGTGCCGCTGGCCTTCAGCTGCTCCACGATCGCCGAGGCGTCGGCGGTGGAGAGGTTGGAGAACATCGGCGCGTACGACGGGGTCGCCGCCCAGCGGCTGAACACGACGCCGCCGCCGATGAGGGCGACGACGACCGCGATGACGACCGCCTTCTGGCCGGCCGTGAACTCCGCGAAACCGGAGATGAAGCGCTTGGCACCCTCGACGACGTTCGCCGGGCCCCTCGTGGACGTCGCCATCAGACCTGCATCCTCATGACCTCGTTGAAGGCCTCGACGGCCTTGTTGCGGACAGCGACGGTGAGCTGGGTGGCCAGCTGGGCCTCGTTACTTGCGATCATGTAGTCGTGGACGTTCTCCAGGTTCCCGGTGGCCGCCTTGACGGCGAGGCCGTCGGAGGTGGACTGCAGGGCCTGCAGCTTGTCCAGGCCGCCGGCCAGCAGCGAGGCGAAGCCGGAGCCGGAGGTCTCGCCCACCGCCGGGGTGCCGGTGGCGCCGACCAGGGCGCCGGCGGCCGTCACCGCGGCCGGGGCCGTCGGCATGGCGCTGACCGTGTCGCTGATGCCGCGGGTCATCTGGGCGTTGTCCGTGTTGTCCAGGGCCTGGCCCCAGCCGGTGGCGATGGTGCCGCTGCTGCCGCCGAGCGCGGCGATGCTCTCGATGCTCATCAGTTCTTCCCGAGCTGGATCGCGGCCTGGTAGGCCTCCTTGGCGCTGCTGACCACCGACAGGTTCGACTGGTACGCGCGCTGCGCCATCATCAGGTTCGTCATCTGGGTGGACATGTCGATGTCCGGGTACTTGACGTTGCCGTCCGCGTCGGCCAGCGGGTGGCTCGGGTCGTAGACCGTGCGCCCCTCGGTGCCGCCGTACACGATGCCGGCGACCTGGGTGCCCTTGCCGTCGGCGGCCTCGCTCGCCACGACGAAGCGCTCGCGGAAGGCGGGGTCGGCGGTCCGGCTGGCGGTGTTGATGTTCGCGAGGTTGTCGCTCACCGCGTCCATCCACTTGCGGTTCACCGTCACTCCCGTGCCGGCGATGCCGATGGCTTCGAAGATGCTCACTGTTCTGGCTCCGTGCTCGTGGTTTCCGCGGCTGACGAGGGGTGGGGTCGCTGGGGCGACGTCAGGAGGTCTGCATGGCCGTGCGCAGCGTGGAGTACTTCGAGTTGAGCGCGTTGAGCGCCGTCTGGTAGCTGAGGCCCGTGGAGATGTTGGAGAGCATCTCCTCGTCGAGGTTGACGTTGTTGCCGTTCTCGCGGGTCGGCTCCAGGGACTTCTGGGTCGCGATGCCGGAGGTGGCGACGGTGCGGGCGCTGCCGGACTGCACGGCCTGGGCGAGGGAGTCCTCGAAGGACACCTTGTTCGCCAGGTAGTGGGGGGTGTTGATGTTGGCGATGTTGTCCGCGATGGCGCGCTGGCGCGCCTGGAGCCCGTCGAGCGCGGTGTGCAGCGCGACGCTGGTGATCTCGGGCACGTGGGCCACCCTCCGACGGGCCCCGGCGCTCGGCGCCCGGGGCGGGATGTTCTGGTCGTCGGCCGGTCCGTGGCCTGTGGTGCCGGCGCGTCCTGCGCCTCCCCACACCATTCGGCGTAACGGGCGCCGGGCTTGAGGCCGGCGCCCGTGTTGAGCCCCCGTCGCCCGCCTGGCGGGTGGACGTCACCCGGACGGAGCAGCGCGGGGCCCGGTGGGGTGGACGACGGGCTTTGCGAGGGGGCGAGCGAGCCCGGCGGGCACCACTGCTGGAGCGCCCGGACGGGTGGTCCGGCCGGTGCTCCGACCGGTGGCCCTGCTGGTGGGCGGGCCCCACGACGAAGCACCCCCTGCCCGCGGTGCGCGGTGGGCAGGGGGTGCTGGTGGGGCTTTCGGGACCGCCGGAGCGGTGACGGGTGGGGCGATCGCGACCGGTGGGGCGCAGCTGATCAGACGGCCTCGAACACCCCGCGCTGACGCGGCACGCGGGCGGTCGTGGCCACGGGCTGCTGGATGGTCAGGACGCCGCTGGGCACCTCACCGCCGGCGTCCTGGCACCCGGCCCCCTCCAGGCCGCGGTGCAGCAGGCGGGCGGAGCGGTGCGTCCCGCGCACGACGTCGTCGACGAGCACCGAGAGCGCCGGCAGCTCCGCGGCGCCGGCGAGCACCGCCCGCAGCTGCTCCGTCGAGCCGGTCAGCTTCTCCCCCGGCAGCACGCACAGCGCCCAGTCCGCGCGCACGTGGGCCAGCGCGGCCGCCTTGGCGCGGGCGCGGTCCTCGGCCCAGAAGCCGCTGACCACGGTCACCGCGGGGTGCAGGGTCGCCTCGAAGGCCGCGGAGCCGGGGGCCACGTGGTCGGCGGTGTCGTAGACGACGACCTCGTCGGCCAGGGCCGCGAGCCGGCGGATGTCGGCGTCGAGCGCGGGTGGGGTCTCGCCCTGCAGCACGAGGCAGGCGGCGATGCTGGGGGCGGTGCGCGGCACGGTGGCCTCCTGGGTCCTCGGGAGCGGGCGGGTCACCTGCAGCATCGGTGGCGCCCCCCGCGGGGTTACGCGTGCGCGCCGGTCGTCACGCGTTCTTCGCGCGGTGTTGACACGACGGGAGCACAGCAGTGGTCTCGTGACCCATCGGCAACACCGGTGTCACCCTGGAGGGGTCGGAGCCCGCGGAGCGGCGGCGAGGACCTCCCGGCACAGCACCCGCAGCTCCTCCACCAGCCGCAGGTCCTGGCGGCGGCCGGCGGTGTCGACGAGGCGGGTGATGCCCGCCAGCAGGTCCAGGGCCTCGGCCACCCGCCCCAGCTGGGCCAGGGCCTGGGCCCGCAGCCAGTCGCAGTGCTCGGCGCCGGCACCGGAGCCGCGCAGCTGCTCGGCGAGGACGAGGGCGACGTCCGGCTGCCCGGCCCCGAGCAGCAGCCGGGCGAGGTAGTCGGTGGCCTGCTGCCACAGCAGACCGGCGCCGGTGGCGTCGCGGACAGCCTCGAAGGCGTCCACGGCGCGCTGCAGCTGGCCCGCCCCCATGCTGGCGCGCCCCAGGTCCAGGGCCAGCGCCGCCAGCTCGCGGGGGTCGGGGTCGGCGGACGCCAGCAGCTCGTCCAGGGCCCGCTGCGCGAGCGCGGCGTTGCGACGGCCCTTGCGCTGCAACGCCTCTGCCGTGGCGTAGCCGCTGTGCTGCAGGGTGAGCAGCTCCTCCGGCAGCGCCCCCTCCGCCGGTGCGCCGGGGACGACGCCCTCGTGAACGACGCCCTCGTGAACGACGCGCTCGTGGACGCGGCCGCGCCAGCGGGCCCCCTCGCGCCGGAACAGCCGGACGGCGGTGAACGCGTAGCCGCCGGCCGGGGCCGGGCCCTCGTTGACGATCGTCACCAGCAGCCGGCGCTCGGGGCAGGTGGCCAGCCGTGCGCGCAGGGCGGGGCCGTCGGCCGTGGCGACCTCGTCGGCGTCCAGGCTCAGCACCCACTCGCCGTGCGCGGCCCGGAGGGCGGTGTTGCGCGCCGCGGCGAAGTCGTCCGCCCAGGTGCCCTCGACGAGCACCACGTCCCGGCGGCGCAGCGCGTCCAGCGTGCCGTCGGTGGAGCCGGTGTCGTGGACGACGACCTCGTCGGCGAGGCCGGTGAGGGCGTCGAGGCAGGCGCCGATCCGGGCGGCCTCGTCGCGGACGACGAGGCAGGCGCTGAGCAGCAGCTCGGACGCGGGTGGCTGCGGGGCCATGCGGCCATCGTGGCGCAGGCCGGTCCGCCGCGCCGGGTGCGCCCGACCTGCTCGCTCACGCGGCGTCGCCCTATGGTGAACCGTGCGCTTCTACGCGGTGTGCCCCGCCGGGGCCGACCACGCCGGCGCCCTGCAGGTGCACCGCGTGGTGCGGCTGGCGAACGAGCTGGCGTACGAGGCGAGCGTCGTGCACGCCGGGGCACCGGGTCGGCAGGCCGAGCGCTGCACCGCCGCGGCGCCGTGCCCGGTGGCGCCCGGCATCGCCGACGGCGCCGACTGCGTCGTGCTGCTGCGCAACGAGGACGTGCTCAGCGCTTTCGACGTGGCGCTGGCGCGCGTCGTCGTCTGGTGGGTGGAGGTCCCCCGCTTCCTGCAGGACCTGCGGGCGCTGCAGCAGCGCACGGGCGCGGGGGCGGAGCTGGACGCCGAGGTGCACTCCCGGCGCTTCGTGCACCTGGCCGGCGACGACGCGTCGCGCCGGCACCTGGCCGGGCGCGGCTGTCTCTCGGGTGACCTGCTGGTCGCGGCGGAGGACGACACCGCGCACCGGCAGGTGTTCGAGGTGCTCGCGGCCTGCGAGGGCGAGCACCTGCGCGCCTCCGAGTGGGGGCGGTGACGTGGACGGGGCACCCGCCGCCGCGCGGGCCACGATCTCCCTGGTGCAGCCGCGCGGCTACGTGCACACCCTGGCCCTGCTGGACCCGGCGCTGCACCTGCAGCACGAGCTGCGCCGGCGGGGCGTGGCCACGCGGGTCGTGAAGAACCGGCTCACCGCCGGCGAGGTGAACTTCGTCCTCGGCGCCCACCTGGGGTTCGACCCCCGCTGGTGCGAGGAGTTCGACGTCGTGCTGGTGAACCTCGAGCAGCTGGGCGAGGGCGGGGCACCCGTGAGCCCGCACTACCTGCGGCTGCTGCGGGAGAACCGGGTCGTGGACTACGACCCCGCCCACCGCGAGCACCTCGGGCCGCGCGGCGCGGACGTGCCGCTGCTGCGCTTCGGGTACGCACCGCACCTGGCGACCGCCGACCCGGTCCCGCTCGACCGGCGCCCGCTCGACCTGCTGTTCTTCGGCAGCGTCGGCGAGCGGCGCACGGCGGTGCTGGAGCGGTTGCGGCAGGCCGGTGCCCGCATCACGGTCGCACCGCCGGCGGTGTACGGGACCGACCGCGACGAGCTCGTGCGCAGCGCCCGCGCCGTGGTGAACGTGAGCTTCTACCCGACCGCCCGCTTCGAGCAGGTCCGCGCCTCCGTGGTGCTCTCCTGCGGCACCCCGCTGGCCAGCGAGCGGCGGGACCTGCGCGGCGAGGACGTCGGCCCGTACGCCGACGTCGTCCACTGGTTCGACCCGCAGGCCCCGGAGGAGTTCGTCCGGTACCTGCGCTCGGCCGCCTTCGTGGCCGACTCCCGGCGCATGCTGGCGCGGTTCGCCGCCACTCCCCCGTCCCCGGTGTTCGACGTGCTCGCGGGGTGGTGCGCGCCCACCGGCGCCCCGGCCGAGGAGCCCGTCCCCCTTCGCACCGCCGTGCGCCGCCACGACGCCGGTGCGCTCGTCCGGGTCTGCCGGCAGCGGCGGGGGGCCTACCGGCCCGGGTGGGTCAACGTCAGCCCCGATCCCGCGGCCCACCCCGACTGGCTCGTGGCCGACGTCGCGCCCGCGCTGCCGCAGGTGGTGGACACCGCGCGCTGGGGCCGGTGCACCGTCGAACCGGGGTCGGCCGACATCGTCTCCCTGGGCGCGGTGGACCCCGGCTCCCCTTCGCTGCCCCGGCTGCTCGGCTGGGCGGTGGACCTGCTGGTCGAGGGCGGCGTCGTGGAGCTGACCTGGCCCGACGCCGTGCCGGTGGAGGTGCTGGACCGGCACCTGCGCGACCTGTGGTTGCGGGAGGACTCCCGGCACCTGCTGAACCTGGTGCACGGCGCGGTGCTGCCCGGCGCGGAGCAGGACGGCGCGCCCCCGGCGCGCCTGGTGCTGCGCAAGGAGGCCAGCAGCCCGGCGCACCGCAGCCTCGGCACCGCCGCCGGCGAGACCTTCGGCTCCTACGCCCGCTGAGCGGGACCGGCGGGCGGTGGCCGCGGGGGTTCCTCAGCGCTTGACGGCGACCACGCGCAGCAGCTCCAGCGGCGGCTGCCGGCGGGCGCGGCGCCAGGCGGTGGACTTCTGCGCCCACACCTGCACCGGGTCGTAGACGCGCGTCGTGGTCTGCAGTGCGGTGACGACGTCGAAGCCGTGCCGGTCCAACAGCAGGCGCAGGCCGCGCTCGCTGTACACGTGGACGTCGTCGCCGTCCGATCCGGCCGATCCGCCCCCGGCCTCCCCGGCGGTCCAGGACTCCGCGTTGGGAACCTCCAGGACCAGGTGCCCGCCGCGCTTGAGGAGCGCCGCCACGTCGGCGAGCCACGCCGCCGGTTCGGGGGCGCGCTGCAACTGGTGCCACGCCGCCACGGCGTCCATCGTGCCGTCGTGCAGGTGCTGGCGCAGGTCGGTGAGCGTGCCCTGCAGGACGGGCAGGTCGAGCTCCTCGCAGGCGGCCGCCGCCGCGGGGCTGGCCTCCACCGCGACGACGGTGTAGCCGGCGTCCTGCGCGCTCTTCGCGAACTCGCCGGTGCCGGCACCGGCATCCAGCAGCGCGCCCTCGGGGCGGTGCAGCTGGAGCCAGCCGACCCGGTGGGCGGCCTCGCGGTACCACTGCGGCCGGCCGGTGAGCCTGCGGACGGTCTCCTGCCTGTCCTGCAGCTCCGTGCGCTGCGGCGGCTCCGCCGGCTGCGGCAGGGTGGTGAGCGTCGCGCAGGAGGGGCAGCGCACGCGCTGCGGCTGCGCGCCACCAGGGGTGGTCAGCTCTCCCCGGCACGCCGGGCACCGCTCGGCGCCGGCCGCGTGGCGCGGCGGCGTGCCCTGCCCGCCGGCGGACCACTTGGCCCGGAACGCCGCGTCCGCCCGGCCGTAGGCCTCGACGTCGCCGAAGCCGCCCTTGGTGTGGTGGAACACGTCGATCTCCGCGACGCGGACCCGCTTGCCCGCCGCCCGTGCGCCGAAGCAGAGGTCGGCGTCGTAGCCGTGGAAACCGTGGAAGGTGTGCTCGTCGAAGCGCAGGTTGCGCACCGCCCAGGGCGACAGGACGAGCAGCAGGCCGTCGACGGAGTCCACGTCGTGCTCCCCGCCGCCGAAGTCGACGAGACCGCGCGTCTCCGCGCAGCGGCCGGCGCCCTCCCCCTCCCACCAGGCGAGGGAGGTGACACCGCGGGCCCCGACCACGCCCACGACGGCGACCTCGGGGTCGGACAGCGCCTTGCGCACCTTCTCGCCGAAGTGCGGGTCCCGGATCTCCACGTCGTCGTGCAGCAGGACCAGGGCCTCGAGGTCGTCGGCGTCGCGGAAGGCGTCGAGGATCTCGTTGTAGGCGGGGAAGATGGAGGGGTTGTCCCGCGACTCAGCGATGGGCGAGCCGGGCTCGCCGTGGGCGGCGATGCCGGGCGCGGCGAACCTCGCGTACTTCTCCTCGTCGCCGATGCAGATGCCGAACGCGATCACCGGGCCGTCCTCCCTTCGGTCGAACCGCACGTGGAACCGCCGCCCTGTCGGCGGGAACTCACGCACCGCAACGTCTGGTCACGCTAGCGCAGGGTGACCGACCTGACCTGCCGCGCGGACGACGGTCCGGCGACCACCGCCCCGTGACATGCTGGCCGCGTGTTCCTCCCCCGCGACGAGGTCCTGGCGCTCGGGCTGGCCGAGGTCGGTCGGGACGTCCTCATCGACTCCGCTGCGGTGATCATGGGGGCCGGGGCGATCCGGATCGGTGACCACACCCGCATCGACGCCCACAGCATCCTCTCCGCGGGGAGCGGCGGCATCGACCTCGGCCGCCACGTCCACGTCGCGGCCGCGGCCCACCTGTGGGGCGCCGCTGGCATCCGCATGGGAAACTTTGCGGCCGTCTCGGCGCGCGCGTCGGTCTACTCCGCGACCGACGACTACGCCGAGGGATACTTGAGCAACCCCACGGTGCCCGACACCCTGCGCAAGGTGACGAGCGCCCCCGTCGAGATCGCCGACATGGCGGTCGTCGGATGCGGCAGCGTCGTCATGCCGGGCGTGCGGCTGGGGACCGGCTCGGCGGTGGGTGCGCTGAGCCTCGTCGCCCGTTCCGTGCCCGACTACGCGTTCGTCGCGGGCAACCCGCTGCGCGGAGTCGGCCAGCGCTCACGGGAGCGCCTGGCCGACCTCGTCCGCCGGCACGACGTGAGCGGCTGCTGCTGACACCCGGTACGCCTCACGTGGCGACCGCCTCGAAGACGAGCAGGGAGTCCTCGCGGGTTTCCAGGTCCTGCAGCTGCGGGTGGTCGGACCGGCCCCGCCCGCATTCGCGCACGGTCGTGAAGCCGGACTGCTGCAGCCGCAGGCGCAGCTCGTCGGCGTCGTAGACGTAGGTGTGCCCCCACTCCCTCATGGCGACGTTGAGCATCCGGCAGGGCGTGTCGATCCAGTCGAAGCCGGGATCGCGGAGCCAGGCCTGGTCGCGCCAGCGGTCGAGGTACCGCTCGGCGACGTACTTCAGGTCCGGCATGGCGATGCGGACCACGCCGCCGGGACGCAGCACGCGCCGGCACTCGCGCATCAGGCGGATGCCCGCCTCCAGCGAGAGGTGCTCGAAGACGTGCTCGCTGTGGATGAAGTCGACGCTGCCGTCCTGCGCGGGGATCCCGAGGGACAGGTCGTGCACGAGGTCGGGCTGGTACTGGGGATCGATGTCGATGTTGATCCACCCCGGCAGCTTGTTGGTGCCGCAGCCCAGGTGCAGGCGCACCTCGTCACGGCGGACCACCGGGGCGGGCGACAGCGGGCGCTTGTACGCCTCCAGGTAGTGGACGTACGTGACCTGGTCGAGAAAACCCGTCCGGACGCCGGCCGCCTGCATGCGGCGCCACAGGTTCCAGTCAGCCGGCTCGGGCAGCTTCCAGGCAGCACCGTTGTACGGGAAGAAGCGCAGCCCCAGGGAGTACAGCACGCTGCCGTGGCTGATGTGCCCCTCCTGCAACGGCTCCGACCCGACCTCCACCCACAGGCCCGGCTCCGCCTCCCAGGAGGCCCGGCTCCACACCATCTCGAGCCGGTGCCGCTGCGCGTGGCGCAGCAGGACCTCCACGTGGTCCGGGGTGAGCTCGTCGTCGTCGTCGCACGGCGCGATCCACGCCCCCCTGGCCAGGTGGAGCGCGACGTTCGCCGGGGTGCTGCCCGCCACGCGCCAGTGCGCCATGCGGTCCTGCGGGTAGATGCCCCGGTGACCGAGGTTCACGAAGCGCACCCGCGGATCTGCCACCGACAGCACCGCGCGCTCGGTCGCCTCGTCACAGGCGTCGCCCACGACCAGGACCTCGATGTTGCGGTAGGTCTGCTCCAGCGCGCTGGCGATGGCCCGCTCGGCCACCAGCGGGCCGCGGTTGAAGGTCGCGATCCGGATGGTCACCAGCGGGTCGGGCTCGTCCTCCGGCTCGATCCAGCACACGTCCCGGCCTGCACGCACGACGTCGAGCAGACGCCGTTCCTCGACCGCCTCGGCGTCTTCGCGCGCGTGCTCGTGCGTGGTCAGGTCGGCGGGATCGGTCACCGCCACCGGGGACGGGCCACGGCCGACGGCGGGCGGCGGGGTGGCGGGCCGCGGGGGGGCGGGCGGCGCCTGCCCTCCGGGTCGCACGGGTTCCGGCTCCCCCTTCCACACCTCGGCCACCCCGGCCCGCCAGCGGGAGGCTGCCGCCGCCGAGGAGCGCGCGGGGTGCAGGCCGCCGCCGGGTCCCGCCAGGAGGTCGGGCACGACGCGCGGCAGCCAGCGGCGGACGAACCTGCGGAGGTTCTCGTCCTCCTTGACGTGCCGCTCGGGCCCGCTCTGCGACTCGTGGTGGACGGCCACCGACGCCGGCTCGTACACCACGCCCCAGCCCCGCTCCGCCAGCGCCAGGCACAGGTCGACGTCCTCGTACCCGTTCCAGTAGTCCTCGTCGAAGCCGCCGACCTGCTCGAAGGCCGCCCGGCGGACCGCCACCAGGGCACCGGTGACGGCCGGGTAGGGGCGCCGCGTGAGGACGTCGGCCGAGTCCGGCGATCCGCCGTAGTGGAGGTGGATCGGGCCGAGGGGGCAGGAGGACAGCTCGGCCAGCAGGACGCCCGCGTGCTGGACCCGCCCGTCGGGGTACAGGAGCAGACTCCCCACGGCCCCCACCGAGGGGTCCTGGTCCAGGACCCCCAGCAGGGGCTCGAGCCAGCCCTTGGCGACCTCGACGTCGTTGTTCAGGAAGACGACCACCTCCCCGCGGGCGGCGGCGGCCCCCTGGTTGCACGCCACGGCGAACCCCAGGTTCGCGGAGTTGGTGATGACCGTGACGTCCCCCGCGAGCTGCCCCAGCACCGCCTGAGTCTCGTCCTGGGACGCGTTGTCGACGACCACCAGCTCGAACAGCTCGCGGGGGGTGTTGTCGGCCAGCGCCACCAGGCAGGGCAGGGTCATGTCCACCCGGTTGAACACGGGGACCACGATGCTGACCCGGGGGGTGCCCGAGGGAGGAGCCGGTCGCCAGACGCGTGGCTCCTCGGCGACCCGACCGGCGGGCCGGCGTGGCGGCACCGGGTGCAGCGGCTCCGTCGAGCCGGTCCGTGATCTGCCGGCCGGTGCTGCCGCGGAGGGCGAGTGAGGCATGCTCGATCCATCTGCCGTACGAGTGGGTCACGTGACTGCGCGCCTCAGACCTTACGCTGAGTTGATCGGTAATGCCTCTCTGGTGACGGGATCACGGTCCTCACGCCGCGCCGGGGCACACCCGCGCCGCCCCGGCGCGCTGCAGGGTGCGCAGGACGGTGTCACAGATCAGCGACAGGCCCGCTTCGTCCAGCCCGCTGAACGCGGGCACGCACAGCACGTGCTCGTAGACCTCGTCGGTGGCCGGCAGCGGTCTGGTCGACCACCTGCGGTAGGCCGGCATGTCGTGGAGCGGGCGGAAGTACCGCTTCGTCTGGACACCCACCGCGGTCAGCGCCGCCTCGACGGCGGCGCGGTCGGACCCGAGCCGCAGGGCGATGTCCTTGTGGGTGGACCGGTCCCGGGAGCGCACGCGCTGGAACCCCACGGCGGCGCCCAGCCGCTCCCGGTACGCGCGCAGCAGCGCGAGGCGGTCGGCGACGGCCACCTCGACCTCGGCGAGGGCGAGCAGGCCGAGGGCGGCGTGCAGCTCGGACATCTTGCCGTTGATCCCGACGTAGCGGGAGCTGTAGTCGCCCTGGAACCCGTAGGCGCGCAGGTAGCCGATCCGCTCGGCGACCACCGGGTCGGACGTGGTGACGAGCCCCCCCTCCGCGCTGGTGACGAGTTTCGTCCCGCTCAGGCTGAAGACCTCGACGTCACCGAGCGCACCCACGTGCACCCCGTCGCGCAGGCTGCCGTAGCCGTGCGCGGCGTCGTACGCCAGCCGGTGCCCGTGCCGGTCCGCCACCGCCCGCAGGCCGTCGTGGTCGCACGGGTTGCCGAAGACGTGCGTGGCCAGCACCACGCCGGGGCGCGGCTCGCGGTCGCAGGCCAGGGCGAGGTCCTCCGCGGACATGGTGAACGTGTCGGCGTCGACGTCCACGAACACCGGGGTCAGGCCGTTCCACAGCACGGCGTTGACGGTGCTGTTGAAGGTGAAGGACGGCAGGAAGCAGGGCGAGCCGGTGGGCAGCTGCAGGGAGCTCAGCGCGATCATGAGACCGATGTCGCCGGAGACGACCACGGCGGCGTGCCCCACCCCGAGGTAGTCGCGGGTCTGGTCCTCGAGCTGGCGCGCGAACGGCCCGAAGTTGGAGAGCATCCGGGAGTCCCAGATCCGCTCGAGCAGCGCGGCGTACTCCTCGAGCGGAGGAAGGGTGGGACGCGTGATGGGGATCACGTGGCGACCGCCTCGACGACGAGCAGGGAGTCCTCGGGGGTGCGGAGTCCCTGCAGCTGTGGATGGGTGGACCGACCGCGACCGGGTGGGCGATGGAGCTGCAGGCACGTCCCTCCCGGCGTGGAGCGCGATCGGCGATCTCGATGCCGCTAAATCCTACGCTGCGTAGACCGGTGAAGCCCGCTGGGTGACGGTCAGCCTGACGGGACGACACCATGCCACCCACCTGCGTCATGGCAGTATGCGATCCATGACGCTGCGTGATCGACTACGCGCCACCTTCGCTCGCGCCTTCGAGCTCGAGGACTCCGTCGGCACGGAGGACCTGCGCTACCAGTCGCTCCCCGGCTGGGACTCGATCGGCCACATGGTGCTGGTGGCCGCCATCGAGGAGGACTTCGGCGTCGAGCTCGGCATCGAGCAGACCATGGACCTCAAGAGCTTCGACGGCGCAGTCGAGCTGCTCGAGGAGCTGGGAGCCGCGTAGGCGCGGCGCGTGCACAGCTCACCCGACCACCGCGGAGAAATGATCGGCCGAAATGGCCTCCGCACCCGGTGCTAGGTTCGCCGGCATGGCTGACGAACACCGGTACCGCATCCACCGGCCCGCTTCGCAGGTCCAGGCAGAAGCGCGTGAATCCATCCTCCGGTACATGCAGGATTCCCCCGTCCCCCGGGACGAACTGCTGGACCAGCTCCCCCTCTTCTCGTCCCGCCACGCGCTGGGACGCGTCTTCATGATGCAGGCGCTGTACGAACGGATCCTGGACGTCCACGGGGCGGTCCTCGTCTTCGGCGTCCGGTGGGGCAGGGACATGGCCATCCTGCAGACCTTGCGCGCGATCCTGGAGCCGAACAACACGGCGCGCAGGATCATCGGTTTCGACACCTTCAGCGGCTTTCCCGCGGTGTCCGACCAGGACGGCGGCAACCAGGTCGGGGATTTCGGCGTCCCGCCGGGATATGCCCAGGTCCTCGAATCGATCCTCCACCAGCGGGACGTCGAGGACGGAAACCTCTACCCGCGTCGCGAGATCGTCGAGGGCGACGTCGTGGAATCGCTACCGCGCTGGCTCCGGGAGCACCCGGAAACCGTGATAGCCATGGCCTACTTCGACATGGACCTCTACGAACCCACCCGCGCGGCCCTGGACGCCATCCGCCCGCACGTGACGAGGGGGACGCTCGTGGGGTTCGACGAGGCGTCGCACCCGTTGTACCCGGGAGAGACCGTGGCGCTGCGCGAGGCCTGGGGGCTGCCCGACGTCCGCCTGCAGCGCACCCGTTTCGCCGGCACACCCTCCTTCTTCGTCGTCGAGTGACCCGTTCACAGCGGTGACGCCACCGGCACGCCGTCGGCAGCGGCCAGGGGCACCGTCGCCGGGTTGGCGGCCGGGGTCCCCACGAGGCTCCTGGTGTGGGGCGAGCGCAGCGGACGCCGGTCGGGGTCGGCCAGCGGGCTGCCCGGGGTCGCCGGGATGCCCAGACGCACCGCATGGCTGGCGGAGTGGGCGAACCAATAGGCGCGCTCCTGCCACGGGTACTCCACGACGGGCGCGAGCGGGCGGGAGACGAGGGCGAAACCCGCCTCGAGGAGCAGGTTGGCGAGGCTGCGCTCCGTCGGCCAGAAGGAGTGGGTGTTGTGCAGCGACGCCCACCCGCTCCGCCTGCGCTCGGCGGGATCGCTCGTGGTGTGCTCCAGGTAGGAGTGCCCCAGGACGGTGAGCCCGTCACGGGCCTCGTAGGCCTCCTCGGCGGCCGTGGACACGTGCAGGTCGAACAGGGCGATCCCGCGGCACCGCTCGTTCAGGGACACGAGGAAGGCGAGCTGGTCCGGCGCGTCGACGTGGTATAGGGTCCCGGCGCAGAGGACCACGTCGAAGGTACCGAGGTCGTGCTCGGCGAGCTTGAGCATGTCCCCCACCACGAAGGAGACGTTCGGCACGCCCAGCACCTCCGCGACGAAGCGTGCCTTCCTGATGTGCTGCTCGCGCACGTCCAGCCCGACCACCTCGCAGCCGGCGCGTGCCAGCTCGATGGACATGCCGCCCTCCAGGCAGCCGATGTCCAGCACGCGCAACCGGGACGCCGGCCGGCCCAGCGCCAGCACGGCGCACCGCAGGTAGGAACGCGTCATGTGCACGAACCAGTCGGTGCTGCCCGGCGCCTCGGACATCGTCTCCAGGCCGCCGCCGAGGTCGAACCGGTGCGCGGTCCACGGGCCGTCCTCCTCGACGATGCGCCGCAGCTCACCCCGGACGGACCGGTACCACTCCTCGGACCGGCTCATCCCGATCTCCCTCCACCACGGACGTCCTCGTCCTGCCCCGCCACCACGGCGAACACGTCCAACGTAGCCACTGCGGTCCCGCACGTCCTGCCACGCGAGGGGCCGTGTGGTTCAGGCTGGGGTGAGCAGGGCGGCGAAGGCGGGGGCGACCTGGCGCAGCTGACCC
>NZ_BAABIL010000060.1:0-3661 GCF_039542765.1 Kineococcus glutinatus | reverse complement strand
AGCTTGGCGCGGGCCCGCTCGCGCAGCCGGGACTGGGTGAGCGCTGCGGCCACGAGGGCGGGCGGGTGGCCCTGCTCGCGCAGCCGGGCCCCCAGCGCCAGGGCGCCGGCGGGGTCGTAGGGGGGCAGCCCGGCCAACAGCCGCGCCCCCGCCGGGCCCCGCAGGGCGGCCACGTCCTCGGTGTCCACGGGCGGATCACACCACGCCGATCCCTGCTAGCACTCCCGACGTCGGAGTGCTAACGTCGGCACCGCGTCGGGCTGGCACTCTCGTGCCGAGTGTGCCAGCTCTCGTGAGGCGGCGCCGCCCGGCACCCGCGACGGCGGTCGCGCGCCCCTCGCGTCCGACTGACACCCCGTAACGACGTTGGAAGAAGGGGAGGGCCGCACGTGTCGGTCTCCATCACTCCGCTCGAGGACCGCATCGTCGTCAAGCCGCTTGACGCGGAGACGGTCACCACCTCGGGTCTGGTCATCCCGGACACCGCCAAGGAGAAGCCCCAGGAGGGCGAGGTCCTGGCCGTCGGCCCCGGCCGCGTGGACGACAACGGCAAGCGCGTGCCCGTCGACGTGAGCGTCGGCGACAAGGTCATCTACTCCAAGTACGGCGGCACCGAGGTCAAGTACGGCGGCGAGGAGCTCCTCATCCTCTCCGCGCGCGACGTCCTCGCCAAGGTCGCCAAGTAAGCACCCGCCGAGGCCCTTCCGGGCCTCCCGCGCGACGACGCCCCGGCGCACCGGCACCAGCCGGGGCTGCCGGGGCGTCGTCGTGCTCCCCACCGCACCCCGAAGGGATCAGGACCGCACATGGCCAAGACGCTGCAGTTCAACGACGACGCCCGCCGGGCGCTGGAGCGGGGCGTGGACGCCCTCGCCGACGCCGTCAAGGTGACCCTGGGCCCCAAGGGCCGCAACGTCGTCATCGACAAGAAGTGGGGCGCGCCGACGATCACGAACGACGGCGTCACCATCGCCCGCGAGGTCGAGCTGGAGGACCCGTACGAGAACCTCGGCGCCCAGCTCGCCAAGGAGGTCGCGACCAAGACCAACGACGTCGCCGGCGACGGCACGACGACCGCGACGGTCCTGGCCCAGGCGCTGGTCCACGAGGGCCTGCGCAACGTGGCGGCCGGCGCGGCCCCCGCCGGGCTCAAGAAGGGCATCGACGCGGCGGTCGACGCGGTGGGCGAGCGGCTGCTGGAGCTGGCCCGCGAGGTCGACGGCAAGGGCGAGATCGCCCACGTCGCGACGATCTCCGCGCAGGACCGCGGTGTCGGCGAGCTGCTCGCCGACGCCTTCGACAAGGTCGGCAAGGACGGCGTCATCACCGTGGAGGAGTCCTCCACGACCTCCCTCGAGCTCGACTTCACCGAGGGCATGCAGTTCGACAAGGGCTACATCTCGCCCTACTTCGTCACCGACCCCGAGCGCATGGAGGCCGTCCTGGAGGACGCCCACGTGCTCATCCACCAGGGCAAGATCTCCTCCGTCAGCGAGATCCTCCCGCTGCTGGAGAAGGTCCTGCAGACCTCCAAGCCGCTGTTCGTCATCGCCGAGGACGTGGACGGCGAGGCCCTGTCCACCCTCGTGGTGAACAAGATCCGCGGCACCTTCACCGCGGTGGCCGTCAAGGCCCCCGGCTTCGGCGACCGCCGCAAGGCCATCCTCGGCGACATCGCCGTGCTGACCGGCGCGCAGGTCGTCTCCGAGGAGGTCGGCCTCAAGCTCGACCAGGTCGGCCTGGAGGTGCTCGGCTCCGCCCGCCGCATCGTCGTCACCAAGGACGACACCACGATCGTCGACGGCGCCGGGGACTCCGGCGAGGTCTCGGCCCGCGCCGCCCAGATCAAGGCCGAGATCGAGCGCACCGACTCCGACTGGGACCGCGAGAAGCTGCAGGAGCGCCTGGCCAAGCTCGCCGGCGGTGTCTGCGTCGTCAAGGTCGGCGCGCACACCGAGGTGGAGCTGAAGGAGAAGAAGCACCGCATCGAGGACGCCGTCTCCGCGACGCGCGCCGCGATCGAGGAGGGCATCGTCGCCGGTGGCGGCTCCGCCCTGGTGCACGCCGCCGCGGTGCTCTCCGACGGCCTGGGCCTGACGGGCGACGAGGCCACCGGTGTCGCGCTGGTGCGCCGCGCCACCGCCGAGCCGCTGCGCTGGATCGCGGAGAACGCCGGCCTGGAGGGCTACGTGGTCGTCGAGCGCGTCCGCGACCTCGAGCCCGGCAACGGCCTGAACGCCGCGACCGGCGAGTACGTCGACCTGGTCGCGGGCGGGGTCATCGACCCGGTCAAGGTGACGCGCTCGGCGCTGCGCAACGCGGCGTCCATCGCGTCGATGGTGCTCACCACCGACACCCTCGTCGTGGACAAGAAGGAGGAGGAGCCGGCCGCCGGCCACGGCCACGGCCACGGCCACTGAGCCCTCCCGCACCACGCGCAGAGGCCCGGCCCCCTCCTGGGGGCCGGGCCTCTCGTCGCTCCGGGTGGGTCGCGCCGGGGAGTGCGGGTGCGGCTCTGGTGCGCTACCGGGTGTGGCGTGTGGTGCGGGTCAGCTGGCGATGCGGAGGCTGCGGCCGCGCTGGGCGGCGTAGATCGCCTCGCGGTCGTCCTCGGTGAGCCCTCCCCAGACGCCGTACGGCTCGCGCACCTTCAGGGCGTGGCGGCGGCACTGCTCGATGACGGGGCAGGCCTCGCAGACGGCCTTGGCGGCGGCGTCGCGGTTGCGGCGGGCGGGGCCGCGCTCGCCCTCGGGGTGGAAGAAGAGGTCCGGGTCCGCCTCGCGGCAGGCCCCGTCGAGCTGCCACTCCCAGATGTCGGCGATGGGTCCGGGCAGACGGGAGATCTCGGCCATGGTGCGCTCCCCAGGGGAAGAGGTGGTGGACCGGTTGGACGACCGGTGGGCGACGCCGTAAAGCTACAAGCGCGCCAGAAGTTGTTCAAGACCCTTCGCGCCAGAAGTTGTTCGCATCACCCGTTCGGCGGCCGACGCCTCGGCCGCGGCACGGATCCAGGAGGCCGCACGACGCCGTCGGATCGGCAACTCGACCCGAATCCGGTCACGGACGGTTCGCAATCGCGTCACGATGTGCACGGTGCATCGCGCCGCGACCGCGCCGGACGACGACCGGCCACCGACCCGGGGGAGCAGGAGTGGCGGGCCGCGCCGGCCGGGGCAGAATCGAGCCGTGTCGTCGTCCCCGGGTGCGGAAGCTCCCGAGCAGCCGCGCATGACCCTGACGGTGGCGGCGGTGGCCCGCCGGCTGGGCGTCGCGCCGGCGACCCTGCGCACCTGGGACCGCCGCTACGGCGTGGGCCCCTCCGAGCACACCGCGGGCGCCCACCGCCGCTACTCCGCCAGCGACCTCGCCCGGCTCGTCGTCATGCGCCGGCTCACCCTCGAGGGCGTCGCGCCCGCCGAGGCCGCCGCGATCGCCAGCGCCGCCACCGCCGACGGAGGTGCGCAGGCCGCCCTGTCGGCCGTGTCCACGATCCCGCGGGCGCTGCTGGAGGAGGCCGTCAGCGACGCCCTCGCCGTCACCAGCCGCGTCTCCGCCGAACCCGGGGCCGAACCCGGGGCCGAACCGGGGGCCGAACCCGCCGCGGACGCGGGCGAGGACGCCCGCGACGACCCGGCCGCCGAGGCGCCCCGCGCCCACCGCC
>NZ_BAABIL010000059.1:0-5735 GCF_039542765.1 Kineococcus glutinatus | reverse complement strand
GTTGTTCGGCGGTGTCCTACTCTCCCACCCCCTGGCGGGGGCAGTACCATCGGCGCTGGAGGGCTTAGCTTCCGGGTTCGGAATGTGACCGGGCGTTTCCCCACCGCTATGACCACCGAAACACTCTCGGGAGAAGACCTGCACACCCCCCACCACCATGCACGATGGTGGAGGGGTGGGCTTGTATCCCGGGAACCACACAGCGGACGCGAACACATCACTCAAGTCGAAAAAGTGTCGTCAAGTCATCGGCTTATTAGTACCGGTCAGCTCCACACCTCTTGCGTCGGTGCTTCCACATCCGGCCTATCAACCCAGTAGTCTGCTGGGAGCCTCTCCCACCTCAAGGGTGGATGGAAACCTCATCTTGAAGCAGGCTTCCCGCTTAGATGCTTTCAGCGGTTATCCCTTCCGAACGTAGCCAACCAGCCGTGCTCCTGGCGGAACAACTGGCACACCAGAGGTTCGTCCGTCCCGGTCCTCTCGTACTAGGGACAGCCCTTCTCAAGTTTCCTGCGCGCGCAGCGGATAGGGACCGAACTGTCTCACGACGTTCTAAACCCAGCTCGCGTACCGCTTTAATGGGCGAACAGCCCAACCCTTGGGACCTACTCCAGCCCCAGGATGCGACGAGCCGACATCGAGGTGCCAAACCATGCCGTCGATATGGACTCTTGGGCAAGATCAGCCTGTTATCCCCGGGGTACCTTTTATCCGTTGAGCGACCGCGATTCCACACTCCACGGCCGGATCACTAGTCCCGACTTTCGTCCCTGCTCGACATGTCTGTCTCACAGTCAAGCTCCCTTGTGCACTTACACTCGACACCTGATTGCCAACCAGGCTGAGGGAACCTTTGGGCGCCTCCGTTACTCTTTAGGAGGCAACCGCCCCAGTTAAACTACCCACCAGGCACTGTCCCTGATCCGGATCACGGACCGAAGTTAGACATCCAGAACGACCAGAGTGGTATTTCAACGATGACTCCACCGACACTGGCGTGCCGGCTTCACAGTCTCCCACCTATCCTACACAAGCCGTTCCGAACACCAATACCAAGCTATAGTGAAGGTCCCGGGGTCTTTCCGTCCTGCTGCGCGTAACGAGCATCTTTACTCGTAGTGCAATTTCGCCGAGTTCGCGGTTGAGACAGCGGAGAAGTCGTTACGCCATTCGTGCAGGTCGGAACTTACCCGACAAGGAATTTCGCTACCTTAGGATGGTTATAGTTACCACCGCCGTTTACTGGCGCTTAAGTTCTGAGCGTCGCGCTTACACGCTAACCCGTCCCCTTAACGTTCCAGCACCGGGCAGGCGTCAGTCCGTATACATCGTCTTGCGACTTAGCACGGACCTGTGTTTTTAGTAAACAGTCGCTTCTCCCTGGTCTCTGCGGCCCTCAAGAGCTAGCCCGCGAAGGGCTTCACTCCTCAGGCCCCCCTTCTCCCGAAGTTACGGGGGCATTTTGCCGAGTTCCTTAACCACGATTCACTCGATCGCCTTGGTATTCTCTACCTGACCACCTGAGTCGGTTTAGGGTACGGGCGGCTTGAACCTCGCGTCGAGGCTTTTCTAGGCAGCATGGGATCACCCTGCTTCCCCCCGAAGGGGTCACCATCAGGTCTCAGGCCCGGCATTGAAGCCAGCGGTGCGGATTTGCCTACACCGCGCCCTACACCCTTGGACGTGGACTACCATCGCCACGCGGAAGCTACCCTCCTGCGTCACCCCTGTTACTACGCTTGCCTACTACCGGATCGGGTCGCACGCTCCACCACATCCACCCCGAAAGGCGGACGAGCTTTGGGTGCTTAGCATCACCAGGTTCAGCATGGGCGGTTCTTCGCCGGTACGGGAATATCAACCCGTTGTCCATCGACTACGCCTGTCGGCCTCGCCTTAGGTCCCGACTTACCCAGGGCGGATTAGCCTGGCCCTGGAACCCTTGGTCATTCGGCGGACGGGGTTCTCACCCGTCATTCGCTACTCATGCCTGCATTCTCACTCGTGTGCCGTCCACGACTCGATTCCTCGGCCGCTTCAACCGGCACACGACGCTCCCCTACCCATCCACGCACCTGGACCACGAAGGCCTGGCGAACGCGTGAATGCCACAGCTTCGGCGGTGTGCTTGAGCCCCGCTACATTGTCGGCGCGGAATCACTTGACCAGTGAGCTATTACGCACTCTTTAAAGGGTGGCTGCTTCTAAGCCAACCTCCTGGTTGTCTGCGCAACTCCACATCCTTTCCCACTTAGCACACGCTTAGGGGCCTTAGCTGGTGATCTGGGCTGTTTCCCTCTCGACTACGAAGCTTATCCCCCGCAGTCTCACTGCCGCGCTCTCACTTACCGGCATTCGGAGTTTGGCTGACGTCAGTAACCCGGTGGGGCCCATCGGCCATCCAGTAGCTCTACCTCCGGCAAGAAACACGCGACGCTGCACCTAAATGCATTTCGGGGAGAACCAGCTATCACGGAGTTTGATTGGCCTTTCACCCCTACCCACAGCTCATCCCCCAGGTTTTCAACCCTGGTGGGTTCGGTCCTCCACGCGGTCTTACCCGCGCTTCAACCTGGCCATGGGTAGATCACTCCGCTTCGGGTCTAGAGCACGCGACTAACACGCCCTATTCGGACTCGCTTTCGCTACGGCTACCCCACACGGGTTAACCTCGCCACGTACCACTAACTCGCAGGCTCATTCTTCAAAAGGCACGCCGTCACCTTGCACGCAAGGCTCCGACGGCTTGTAGGCACACGGTTTCAGGTACTATTTCACTCCCCTCCCGGGGTGCTTTTCACCTTTCCCTCACGGTACTTGTCCGCTATCGGTCATCAGGAAGTATTTAGGCTTACCAGGTGGTCCTGGCAGATTCACACGAGATTTCACGGGCCCCGTGCTACTCGGGATCGCCCTCGGGAGGCCGCGCCATTTCGCCTACGGGGGTATCACCCACTACGCCGGATCGTTCCAGATCCTTCGGCTATGACACGACTTTCTTACTCCCTGCCCGGATGACAGTCCAGACCGAGGGATCCCACAACCCCGAACGTGCAACGCCTGTCAGCTGTTCCACACGATCCGGTTTAGCCTCATCCGCTTTCGCTCGCCACTACTCACGGAATCGCGGTTGCTTTCTCTTCCTGTGGGTACTGAGATGTTTCACTTCCCCACGTTCCCTCCACGCACCCTATGTGTTCAGATGCGGGTGACCGCCCATGACGGCGGCCGGGTTTCCCCATTCGGACATCCTCGGATCACCGTTCGGTTGCCAACTCCCCGAGGCTTATCGCAGGCTCCTACGTCCTTCATCGGCTCCTGATGCCAAGGCATCCACCGTGTGCCCTTAAAAACTTGGCCACACAAAGACTCAAAAAAAGATGCTCGCGTCCACTGTGTAGTTCTCAACATACAAGCCGCGGTCACCGGCACACATCCACCACCCACCCCCACCCGCAGACACCCACAGCAGAACAACCCTGCAGATGACCACCTTGGGAAGCGGTATGACAGACACCGGCCAACCCGACCAGAAAGACCACCCCGCCGGCACCGGGCACCGGGCACGCCATCAGCTGACGACGTCCCCCGCACCCACCGGCCACGGCCGATCCTTCAGGACCCAACAGCGTGTCGCGACACCCACCCCCAGCAGGCACCCACGTTCCCCTCCACCCCAGCGACAGCCTCCGAAGAAGCCACCACCGACAGCGGACGTACTAGCGGGCACCCAGCCGACAGACCGGATGCCTTTGTCGATGTTCCACCCATGAGCTGTCACCTCACCACACGCGGGTGAGCCATGACGCTCCTGCCAACCCCACCCACGGCACACAGGCCGGGCATGAGAATCGGAGGATGCTCCTTAGAAAGGAGGTGATCCAGCCGCACCTTCCGGTACGGCTACCTTGTTACGACTTCGTCCCAATCGCCAGTCCCACCTTCGACGGCTCCCTCCCACAAGGGGTTGGGCCACCGGCTTCGGGTGTTACCGACTTTCGTGACGTGACGGGCGGTGTGTACAAGGCCCGGGAACGTATTCACCGCAGCGTTGCTGATCTGCGATTACTAGCGACTCCGACTTCACGGGGTCGAGTTGCAGACCCCGATCCGAACTGAGGACGGCTTTTTGGGATTCGCTCCACCTCACGGTCTCGCAGCCCTTTGTACCGTCCATTGTAGCATGCGTGAAGCCCAAGACATAAGGGGCATGATGATTTGACGTCATCCCCACCTTCCTCCGAGTTGACCCCGGCAGTCTCCTATGAGTCCCCGCCATGACGCGCTGGCAACATAGAACGAGGGTTGCGCTCGTTGCGGGACTTAACCCAACATCTCACGACACGAGCTGACGACAACCATGCACCACCTGCACGCAGCCACCTAAATGACCCGACATCTCTGCCGGTGCACTGCGCATGTCAAGCCTTGGTAAGGTTCTTCGCGTTGCATCGAATTAATCCGCATGCTCCGCCGCTTGTGCGGGCCCCCGTCAATTCCTTTGAGTTTTAGCCTTGCGGCCGTACTCCCCAGGCGGGGCGCTTAATGCGTTAGCTGCGGCACAGAACTCGTGGAATGAGTCCCACACCTAGCGCCCAACGTTTACGGCATGGACTACCAGGGTATCTAATCCTGTTCGCTCCCCATGCTTTCGCTCCTCAGCGTCAGTTACGGCCCAGAGACCCGCCTTCGCCACCGGTGTTCCTCCTGATATCTGCGCATTTCACCGCTACACCAGGAATTCCAGTCTCCCCTACCGCACTCTAGTCTGCCCGTACCCACTGCAAGCTCAGGGTTAAGCCCTGAGTTTTCACAGCAGACGCGACAAACCGCCTACGAGCTCTTTACGCCCAATAATTCCGGACAACGCTTGCACCCTACGTATTACCGCGGCTGCTGGCACGTAGTTAGCCGGTGCTTCTTCTGCAGGTACCGTCACTTGCGCTTCTTCCCTGCTGAAAGAGGTTTACAACCCGAAGGCCGTCATCCCTCACGCGGCGTCGCTGCGTCAGGCTTTCGCCCATTGCGCAATATTCCCCACTGCTGCCTCCCGTAGGAGTCTGGGCCGTGTCTCAGTCCCAGTGTGGCCGGTCGCCCTCTCAGGCCGGCTACCCGTCGTCGCCTTGGTAGGCCATCACCCCACCAACAAGCTGATAGGCCGCGAGCCCATCCCCAGCCGAAAAACTTTCCACCCACACCCGATGCCGGGGTGAGTCGTATCCGGTATTAGCTCCGGTTTCCCGGAGTTATCCCAGAGCCAGGGGCAGGTTGCTCACGTGTTACTCACCCGTTCGCCACTGATCCCCCCCGAAGGGGTTCACCGTTCGACTTGCATGTGTTAAGCACGCCGCCAGCGTTCGTCCTGAGCCAGGATCAAACTCTCCGTTGAAGTCTCACCCACCCCCACCCACAGGCAGGGGCGAACTCGAAACAACCGGACACCGATCCACAGACCGGCGTTCGATACTGGCATCAAATCACGACACGATCTGCGCGCTGACACGCACACCATGCCGGTTCAACACCAAAGGAATCCCAACAACCAACAACCCACCCACCAGCAGACACACCCGAAAGCACACCCACCGGCACATGAGCCATCAATCGACAGGGTCAAAAACTTGGCATCGACAAATGACACGCTGTTGAGTTCTCAAGCATCGGACGCACACGCCCCACCACCCACACGAGCAGCAGACCCGAGGCAACCTTCACATCATAACCAGATCAGC
>NZ_BAABIL010000058.1:0-8759 GCF_039542765.1 Kineococcus glutinatus | reverse complement strand
GACCGCGCCGCCTGGTGGCCGCCGGCCGGCCGCCGCGGCGGTGCACCTCCCCGCCGGCTCAGCGGGCCAGCCAGCCGCCGTCCACGGGGACCACGGCGCCGTGCACGTAGTCGGCGGCGCGCGAGCACAGGAACAGCACCGCACCGGCGATGTCGGACGGTTCGGCCCAGCGCCCGGCGGGGATGCGCTCGAGGATCTCCCGGCTGCGGCGGGCGTCCTCGCGCAGCGGCGCGGTGTTCGACGTGGCGACGTAACCGGGCGCGACCGCGTTGACGTTGACGCCGCGACCGGCCCACTCGTTGGCCAGCGCGCGGGTCAGGCCTGCGAGGCCGGACTTGGAGGTCGTGTAGCCGGGCACCGTCATGCCGCCCTGGAAGCTCAGCATGGAGGCGGTGTTGACGATGCGCCCGCGCCCGCGCCCGAGCATGCTGCGCCCGACCTCCCTGGACAGCACGAACGCCGCCCGCAGGTTGACCTCGAGCACGTGGTCGAAGTCGTCGTCGGAGTGCTCCGCGGCCGGGCTGCGGCGGATCGTCCCGCCGTTGTTGACGAGGACGTCGACGGGCAGGTCCGCCAGGCGGGCCGCCAGCGCGGTGACCTCGCGGCGGTCGGCGAGGTCGGCGCGCAGCGCGGTGAAGGTGCGCCCGGCCTCCTCCACGGCGCGGCGGGCGGCGCTGTCCCCGGTGGGCATGGAGCCGCTGACGCCGACCACGTCGGCGCCGGCCAGGGCCAGCGTGCGGGTGATCTCCAGGCCGATGCCCTGGCTGGCCCCGGTGACCACGGCGAGCTGGCCCTCCAGGGAGAAGAGGGCCTCGGTGAAGGTGGCCGGACTGGTGGTGACTGTCGTCATCGTGATGCCCTCCGGGCTCTCTGGTGGTGGCCCGCGGCGCGGGGCCGGCCGGTGCCGACGTGGTCGGGTCAGCGGACGTGCCCCAGCGCCGCGGAGATGCGGTCCGCGGCGGCCACGACCTGTGCCGCCATGGCCTCGATCTGCTCCTGGTTGTGCTCGAGGGTGAGGGTGGAGGCGCTCAGGCCGTACCTGATGGTGCCGGTGTGGTCGCGCACGGGCGCGGCGACGCAGCCCACGCCGGGTTCGTTCTCCTCCCGGTCCAGCGCGTACCCGAGGCGGCGCACCCGCGCGATCTCGGCCCGCAGCGCCTCGGGGGTGGTGATGGTGTTCGGGGTCCGGCGCGGCAGGCCGGTGCGCGCGGCGTAGTGGTCCAGCCCGTCGTCGGTGTAGCCGCTGAGGACGGCCTTGCCGATGCCGGACGTGTGCAGGGGGATGGCCAGGCCCACCCGCGAGGGCATCCGGTACGGCTTGTCGGAGTCGGCGCGGATCAGGTAGACGATCTCGTCGCCGTTGGCGACGCCGACGTGCACCGTGCACCGGACCCGCGCCACGAGCTCGTCGACGAAGGGCTGGGCGATGGCGGAGATGTCGATGCGCTGCAGCGCGCGACCGGCCAGGGACAGGACCTTGGGCCCCGGCAGGTAGGAGCCGTCGGGGGCCAGGGTCACGAACTGCCGGTTGAGCAGGGTGGTGAGGATCCGGTGCGCGGTGGCCTTGGCCAGGCCGGTCGCCTCCACCACGTCGCTGAAGCGCGGGTGGTCGAGCACGGCCTCCAGCACCAGGAGCGTCTTCTCGCTGGCGTTGGCCGCCGCGGCCGGGCGCCCCTCGTCGGCGGCGTGCCCGTCCGCAAGCGTCCTGGAGGTCATCGTCCCCACCCGTCCCTCGTCCTCACCCGCCGCCACCGGCCTACCGCATGTCGGCGACGGCGAACCCGTCCATGTCGTCGAACGCCTGATTCTCCCCCGCCATCGCCCAGACGAAGCTGTAGGCGGCCGTGCCGACGCCGGAGTGCACCGACCAGCTGGGGGAGATGACGGCCTGGCCGTCGGCCACGAGGACGTGGCGGGTCTCGGTGGGCTCGCCCAGCAGGTGCACGACGCGGGCGTCGGCGGGCAGGTCGAAGTACAGGTACGCCTCCGTGCGCCGGTCGTGGGTGTGCGCGGGCATGGTGTTCCACATGCTGCCCGGGTGCAGGGTGGTGACGCCCATGACGACCTGGCAGCTGCGCACGCCGTTCTCGTGGACGTACTGGTTGAGGGTGCGGCGGTTGGACGTGACCTGGTCGCCCAGCTCCCGCACGGTGCCGCCGCCGGCCGGCACGAGGGTGGTGGGGTGGGCGGTGTGCGCGGGCGCCGAGAACAGGTAGAAGCGGGCGGCCCCCGCGGCTCCGGTGGCGTCGAGGGAGGCGAAGACGACCTCCCCGGCCCCGCGGCCGACGTAGAGGCACGCGCCGTGCTCCAGCTTGTGCTGCTCGCCGTCGACGGTGATCGTGCCCGGCCCGCCGACGTTGACGATCCCGGCCTCCCGGCGCTCGAAGAACGTGGCGCTGGCGATCTCGGGGAACGTGGGCAGGGTCACGGTGGTCGTGGCGGGCACGACGCCCGCCAGGACGACGCGGTCGTGGTGGCTGTAGACGGCGCCCACCGCGTCGTCGGTGAAGAGGTGCTCCACGAGGTAGCGGCGGCGCAGTTCCGCGGTGTCCATGCCGGGCACGTGCTCGGGGCTGGTGGCGTAGCGCTGTTCCACGGGTTTCCTCCCGGGTTCTGGGGCGGGTTAAGGGGCGTGTTCTGGGGCGGTCGGGGATCTCAGGGGGTGGTGACCAGGCCGAGGGCCCGGGGCAGCCAGAGCGACAGGCAGGGGGTGAAGGTGACGACGATCAGCGTGAGGAAGAGGGCTACGAAGTGGGGCAGCAGCTGCCGGATGACCGGTTCGAGCCGGCAACCGGCGATCTTGGCCCCGACGAACAGGACCGTCCCCACCGGCGGCGTGATCGTCCCGATGCTCAGGTTGTAGATCATGATGATGCCGAAGTGCACCGGGTCGACCCCGAAGCTCGTCACGACCGGCAGGAAGATCGGCGTGAAGATGAGCACCGCCGGCGTCGCGTCCATGAAGCAGCCGACGACGAGCAGGACCACCGTGATGAGCAGCAGGATGACGACGGGGTTCTCGCTGATGCCGAACATCAGGGAGGAGGCGAACTCCGGGATCTGCGCGAAGGACAGGACGAAACCCATGACGGTGGAGACGGCGATGAGGAACATGACCACGGCCGTCGTGCGGGTGGACTCCAGCAGGATGCCCGGCAGGTCGCGCACCTTCAGGCTGCGGTAGGCCACCGCCAGGACGAGGGAGTACGCCACCGCGATGACCGCCGCCTCGGTGGAGGTGAACCAGCCCACCAGGATCCCGCCGATGACCACGACGATGAGCAGCAGGGCGGGGACCGAGTCCAGGAGGATCTTGACGCGCTCGGCGACCGGGGGCTGCTCGGTGACCTTCAGCTCGGGGCGCTTGCGGGCGTACCACCAGACGACCGCCATGCTCGCCAGCGTCCAGAGGATCCCCGGCAGGTAACCGGCGACGAACAGCGCGGCCACCGAGGTGCTGGAGACCAGCGAGTACACGATCATCAGGTTGCTCGGCGGGATGAGCATCCCGCCGGGGGAGGAGGCGATGTTCGCCGCCGCTGCGAAGTTCTTGTCGTACCCCTCCTTGGCCTGCAGGGGCGCCAGGGTCGAGCCGACCGCGGCGGCGGCGGCGATGGAGGAACCGGAGACGGCCCCGAAGAGGGCGTTCGCCGCGACGTTCGTCTGCGCCAGCGAGCCGGGCATCCGGCCCACCATCACCTTGCCGGCGTTGATGAGCCGCAGGGCGATCCCGCCGTTGTTCATGATGACGCCGGCGAGGACGAAGAACGGGATGGCCAGCAGGGGGAACGAGTTGATCCCCCGGAACATCTGCTGCGCGGCGGTGAGCGCCCCGGTGCCGGAGCCGACGATGACGAACATCGCCGCGACGCTGGACACGCCGACGCCGATGCTGATCGGCGCACCGATCGCGAGGAACAGGGCGATGCCGCCGATGAGGACGAGGCCTGCGAGGGCTGCGGGATCCACGGGCGCTCCTCAGACGGTCTCGACCTCGGCGTCCGGCTCGTACGGCGGCTCGTCACCGCGTGCGATCCGGACGATGTGGTACAGCGTGTACGCGGCGGTGAGGACGCCGCAGATCGGCAGCGCGAGGTAGAGCTGGCCGACGTTGAACGGCAGGCCGGTGACCTTCTGGTCCCAGGCGATGTCGACGACCTGCCAGCCCCCCCAGGCGAGCGCCACGACGGCGAACAGCAGGATCGTCGTCTGCACGGTGAGGGAGAGGACCCGCTGCACGGCCGGGGGTGCCTTCTGCACCAGCAGCTCCACCCCGACGTGGCCGCGCTCGCCGAACACCAGGGCCGAACCGAGCAGGCCCAGCCAGATGAACAGGTACTTCGCCAGCTCCTCCGACCAGGCGCTGGGCGCATCGAGCACCTGGCGGGTGAACACCTGCCACATGACGTCGAGGACGAGGGCGGCGAAGAGGACCACGCAGACCCAGCTGAGCACCCGGTCGAGGGCGTTCTTCGCCGACGTCAGCGCGCTGCGCCGGGGAGTGGGGCCCGCCGCGTCCCCCGCGGGGCGGGCGAGCTGCTCGGTGCCGATGCGGTGGCTCACGGTGCCGCCGCCCTGACCTGCTCGTGGATGCCGCGCACGAAGTCGTTGGTCAGCTTGGCCTCGGTGAGCGGTTCGATGGCGGCGTCGAAGGCGGCCTTGTCGACCTCGTTGAACGTCGCGCCGGCCGCCTCGGCGGCCTCCTTGGCCTTGACGATCTCGGTCTCCCAGAGCGCGCCCTCCTCCTCGACGGCCTTGGCGATCTCCTCCTCGAAGATCGTCCGGACGTCCGCGGGCAGGGTCTCCAGGACGGTGGGGTTGGTGATGAGGTAGTCGGGCAGCATGAGGTGCTTGGTGTAGCTGTAGAACTTCGCGACCTCGGCGTGCTTGGAGTTGGCGTAGGTGAGCTCGTTGTTCTCGGCGCCGTCGATGACGCCGGACTGGATCGCCGTGTAGACCTCGCCCATGCCCATGGGGGTCCCGTTGCCGCCCATGAGGCGGATCATCTCGAGGTTCGTGTCGGACTCGATGACGCGGATCTTCTTGCCGGCCATGTCGGCGGGGGTGGTGATGGGGCCGTCGGAGTTGTACATCGAGCGGACGCCGCCGTGGAAACCCGCGAGGACGCGGAGGTTGTGGTCCTCCAGGGAGGAGTACAGCTCCGACACGATCTCCGGGTCGTTGGTGGTCCTGCGTTGGTGTTCCTGGGAGTCGAAGACGAACGGCAGGTTGAAGACGACGAAGTCGGGGTTGTAGTTCTCCATCAGGGGGGAGGCGACCATCGCGAACTGGATGGTGCCGGCCTGGACGAGCTCGATGGTCTCCTTCTGCGCGCCGAGCGTCTCGTTGGGGAAGACGTCGACGTCGTAGGCGCCGTCGGTGCGCTCCTTGATGCGCTCGCCCATGGCGTCGAGGGCGACGGCCTGCGGGTGGGTGTCGGCCTGGTTGAAGGCGAGCTTGAAGACGGTGTCGGCCTCGGCCGCGGTGCTGTCGCCGGCGCCGGGTGCGGTGTCGGTGGTGGTCCTGCCGCTGCCCGCGCTGCACCCGGTGAGGGCGAGCGCGGCCGCGGCGAGCGGTGCGGTGAACCAGGTGGCTGCTGTGCGCCTCATGGCGGTGACTCCTTCGTCAGCTCGTGCCGTCAGCTGGTGTCGTCGTCGGCCGGTGCGGGACCGGAGCGGGACCGGAGCGGGATCGGAGCGGGGATCGGTGCGGGGTGGGTGCGGGGCCCGCACCGGAGCGGGGTCCCGCGCGGACCGTCCGCCGGAGGACGTCTGCGGCACCGGCGGGTCGTAGATGGAACTCAGTTCCGTTGGGCGGAAAAAGTAGGTACGGTGGCCGGGCCACGTCAAGAGGGCCCGCCGACGTCGGCGGTCGGCCCCCGCGCCACGCCCCACGTCGCCGCCCGCCGTGCCCCACCGCGACGCCGGCCCACCACCGCACCCCAGGAGGCACCATGACCGACCGCACCGGGCTCCTGGTCGCCGGCTACATGCTGGCGGCCCCCGACGGCACCGGGGAGGAGGAGCTCTTCGCCGGCCTCGCCGACCTCGGCATCGGGGGGCTGGAGTTCGCGCTGCCCCCCCGGGGGGCCGCGTCCCTGGAACCGGCGTGGATCCGCCGCAACGTCCTGCCGCGGTGGGACCTGCTCGTCAGCCTCGTCCCCAGCGTCGTGCCCGCGCTGGCCGCCGACCCCCGCTACGGGCTCGCCTCCGCCGACGAGCACGGTCGCGCCCGCGCTCTCGCCGACGTCGCCCGCGCCCGCGACCTCGCCGTCTCCCTCGCCGACGAGCACGGCCACCGCCGCGTCGTAGGCATCGAGCTGCACAGCGCCCCCGGCCCGCGCCACGGCTCCGCCGCGAGCCTGCGCCGCTCCCTCGAGGAGATCCTGACCTGGGACCTCGCCGGGGCGACGGTCGTCCTGGAGCACTGCGACGCCGCCGTGCCGGACCACCGGCCCGCCAAGGGTTTCCTCGCGCTGGAGGAGGAGATCGCCGTCGCCTCGGCGTTCGCCCTGCCCCCCGAGCGCCTCGGCCTGGGCTTCAACTGGGGTCGCTCGGCGATCGAGGGCCGCGGGCCCGCGCTCGCCGCCGAGCACGCCCGCACCCTCGCCGCCACCGGCCTGCTGCGCTCGGTCGTGTTCTCCGGCGCCACCGGCCAGGAGTCGCCCTGGTCGCCGGCGTGGGCCGACACCCACATCCCCCCGCGCGGGGCGGACCCCGCGCTGGCCGCCTCCGCCGCCTCGCTGCTCGGGAAGGCGGAGATCGCCGACACCCTGCGCGCCGCGGGCGACGTGCCCCACGTCGCGATCAAGGTCGCCGTGCGCCCCGAGGACGCCGACGTCCCCACCCGCCTCGCCGTCGCCCGGGCCTGCCTCGACCTCGTCGCCGGGGCCGGCGCCACCACCGGACCGCGGGTCGCGGTGGGCAGCCGCTGAGAGCTCGGCGGGGGCGTGCCAGACTGATCGGCAGCGCCCCCGCCGGTCGCGGGCGCGCGGCACCGACAGCGGCGCCGCCGTGGCAGACCCGAGGAGACCCACCGCCATGTTGATCCAGGCGTTCGTCGCGCAGGTCGCCGAGGAGGCGGAGGGCACCGAGCTGCCCATGTCGCCGCTGGCCTTCGGCATCGTCGCCATGTGCGTGCTGGTGGCGCTGCTGCTCGTCACCTTCGCCTTCCGCAACACCGGGTCCCGGCACTGACCCTCAGCGTCGAGGCCGTCGGCGTCGTCGGCGCCCCCCCGCGGTTGCGGCTGGGGGTGATGGGCGGCACCTTCGACCCGATCCACCACGGTCACCTCGTCGCGGCCAGCGAGGTGGCCGCCCGCTACGACCTCGACGAGGTCGTCTTCGTGCCCACGGGCAAGCCCTGGCAGAAGACGCGCCCGGACATCGCACCGGCCGAGCACCGGTACCTCATGACCGTGATCGCGACCGCGTCGAACCCGCAGTTCACCGTGAGCCGCGTCGACATCGACCGCGACGGCGAGACCTACACGATCGACACCCTGCGGGACCTCGCCGCCCAGCGCCCCGGCGCCGAGCTGTTCTTCATCACCGGTGCCGACGCCCTCGCCCAGCTGCTGTCGTGGAAGGACGCCGACCGGCTGTGGGACCTGGCGCACTTCGTCGGCGTCACCCGCCCGGGCCACCAGCTGTCCGACCACGGCCTGCCGGCGACGGGCGTCAGCCTCATGGAGGTCCCCGCGCTGGCCATCTCCTCCACCGACTGCCGCCGCCGGGTCCAGGACGGCCTGCCCGTCTGGTACCTCGTGCCGGACGGGGTGGTGCAGCACATCAGCAAGCACGCCCTCTACAGCGCCCGGCCGCCCGGCGGGTGAGCCCGCGCCCGGGGTGGACGCGCGCCGGCCGCCGCAGGGGAGCGGGGCGGTGCGGCGTGGGACACTCGGGGGCGACCACCCGTCCGCCCGGCCCCGCCCGGGGCCGCCCGCCGAGGAGACCCGTGCCCGCATCCGAGCGCGCCCGCGAGCTGGTCGTGCAGGCCGCCGCCGCGGCCAGCGACAAGCTCGCCACCGACGTCATCGCCCTCGACGTCTCCGACCAGCTCTACATCACCGACGCGTTCGTCCTGGCCTCCGCGCCCAACGAGCGGCAGGTGCGCACCATCGCCGACGCCGTCGAGGAGCGCCTGCTGGGCCACGGCGCCAAGCCGGTGCGCCGCGAGGGGGAGCGGGAGGGCCGCTGGGTCCTGCTCGACTTCATCGACGTCGTCGTCCACGTGCAGCACGCCGAGGAGCGGGAGTACTACTCCCTCGAGCGGCTGTGGAAGGACTGCCCCGCCATCGAGCTGCCGGCCCCGGCGGCCACCGCCGACCCCGGCGCGGAGGGCTGAGCGCGGTGGCAGCGGGCACCGTCGTCCTGTGGCGCCACGGCAGGACGGGCTTCAACGCCGCGCGCCGCTTCCAGGGCCAGCTCGACATCGACCTCGACGCCGTGGGCCGCGAGCAGGTGGCCGCCTCCGCGGCGGTGCTCGCCCGGCTGCGCCCGGCGGCCGTGGTGGCCTCCGACCTGCTGCGGGCGGCGGCCACCGCCAAGGCGCTCGCCGAGCGCACCGGCCTGCCCCTCGAGCTCGACGCGGGGCTGCGCGAGGTCGACGTCCCCGCCGGGGAGGGGCTGGGCAACGACGAGGTCGCGGCCCGCTGGCCGCAGGAGCACGCCGCGTGGCGCCGCGGCGAGGACGTCCCCATGGGCGGCGGGGAGCGCCGCAGCGAGGCCGGTGCCCGCGCCGCGGCCGCGGTGGAGCGC
>NZ_BAABIL010000057.1:0-9692 GCF_039542765.1 Kineococcus glutinatus | reverse complement strand
GCGCGCCGGGGCGGGTGGTGGGGTGCTCACCGGGTGCCCGAAACCCCTCCGACGCCGGTGAACGTCGTCGAGGGGGTCGACAGCCAGGCCCAGTGGTCCAGGGGCCAGATGACGGTGAAGGCGCGGCCCGTCACCAGGTCGACGGGGATGGTGCCACCGCCGGGCAGGTCGGGGTGGTAGCGGGAGTCCTCGGAGCGCTCGCGGTGGTCGCCCATGACCCACAGCCGACCCTCGGGCACGGTGACGTCGAACGTCTTCGTGCTCGGCACGTTGCCCGGGTACACGTAGTCCTCCTCGACGGCCGTGCCGTTGACGGTGACGTGCCCGGAGGGGTCGCAGCAGGCGACCTGGTCACCGGGCAGGCCGATGACGCGCTTGATCAGGTGGTCGTTGGAGTCCTCCGGCAGCAGCCCCACGAACGCCAGCACCCTGGCGACCGGACCGCGCGTGCTCGGTTCCTGGTCGGGCAGCCAGCCACCGGGGTCCTGGAAGACGACGACGTCGCCGCGGTGCAGCTCGAAGGGCCCGGGGGTCAGCTTGCTGACGATCACCCGGTCGCCGATCTCGAGGGTCTCCTCCATCGACTCCGAGGGGATGTAGAACGCCTGCAGCAGGAACGTCTTGACGAGCAGCGACACCACGAGGGCGACGGCGACGACGAGCACGGTCTCCCGCACGGCGGCGAGCAGCCCCTGCCCGGCGCGCCGCGGGGGCTGCGCGGCGGCGCCGTGCTGCGGCGCACCGGTGGGCTCCTGGGGCTGGGCGGACCCGCCGTCGACCGGACCGTTCACCGCTCGCCGCCGGCCGCGACGGTGCGCAGGGCGCTCAGCGGCCACGTGACGGCGACCACCCGGCCGATGACGTCGTCCACCGCCACCGTGCCGCCGCCGGGGTCGCCGAGGTGCGCGCGTGAGTCGGCGGAGTCGCTGCGGTGGTCGCCCATGAGCCACAGCCTGCCCGCCGGCACCTCGATGTCGAAGCGCACCTCGCTCGGCGCGTCGCCGGGGTGCACGTAGGGCTCCTCCAGCGGCTCGCCGTTGACGGTGATCCGGCCGGTGTCGTCGCAGCACGTCACCCGGTCGCCGGGCAGGCCGACGACCCGCTTGACGAAGTCCACCTCGCCCGGGCGGAAGCCCAGCAGGACCCCGGCGGCCTCGCCGATGCGGGCCGGACCGGTGGCCGGTTCGGGGGCGGGGGCGAAGGTGCCCGCACCGTCGAACACGACGACGTCGCCGCGGGAGATGTCGCCGGCGACGGCGCTGCGCAGCACGACGACCCGCTCGCCGGGCACGAGCGTCGGGTCCATGGAGTCCGACGGGATGGAGAAGGCCTGCACCAGGACCGTGCGCACGAGCAGGGACAGCACGAGGGCCGCGGCGAGGACGAGCAGCAGCGCCCCCGCGGGGATCCGCCGGCCGGGACGACGGCGGCGCACGAGCGAGGGTTCGTCGTCGCGCACGGCGACCCCGGTGGCCGGGCCGGGGGCACCGGCTCCTGCGGCGGCTGCGGTCACGGGGCTCCCTGCCGGACGGTGGCGGTGTGTGCGTCGGCCCGCGTGGGGGCCGAGGCGGCAGACGTGGCGCGGTGCGGGACGGCGACGGGCCGCAGCCCGTGCGTGGAGCACGGCCTGCGGCCCGGACGACCCGTGCGGATCAGCGCCCCGCGGGCGTGGTGCGCTTCTCCTTGATCTTGGCGGCCTTGCCGCGCAGGTCGCGCAGGTAGTACAGCTTGGCGCGACGCACGTCGCCGCGGGTGAGGACCTCGATCTTCTCGATGATCGGCGTGTGCAGCGGGAAGGTGCGCTCCACGCCGACACCGAAGCTCACCTTGCGCACGGTGAAGCTCTCGCGCAGGCCGCCGCCGGTGCGGCGGATGACCACGCCCTGGAAGACCTGCACGCGGGAGCGGTTGCCCTCCACGACCTTGACGTGGACCTTGAGGGTGTCGCCGGCCCGGAAGTCGGGGACGTCGTCGCGCAGGCTGGCGGCGTCGAGGCTGTCCAGGAGGTTCATGTTCGCTGTCTCCTCCGCGGGCGCCACAGGTCCCCGCGCGTCGATCGGTGGTCGCGCCTGGTGCCCGGTGCTGCGCACACCCCCTGCGGCAGGGGCGCATCCCCGCCGGAGCGGGACCGGAAGACGCGGTGTCGGTGCCGCTCCCGGACGGGGGCGGCAGGTGTCGACGGATCAGTCTGCCACAGCGCGGGCCGCGGGCCCGAACCGTCCCGAGCCGTCCGGGGCCCACCCCTCCTCGGCGAGGACGCGCAGGTCCGCGCCGTCGCAGGCGGCCACGTCCAGACCGGCGACGATGTCGGGGCGGCGGCGGGCGGTGCGGCGCAGCGCCTCGTCGCGGCGCCAGCGCGCCACGAGGCCGTGGTGGCCGGAGGAGAGCACCGCGGGCACGTCGAGGCCGCGCCACGTCGGGGGCTTGGTGTAGGCGGGTGCCTCCAGCAGCCCGTCGTGGGCCGCGGCGTGGCTCTCCTCCTCGATGCTGGCGGCGTTGCCCACGACCCCCGGCAGCAGCCGCGCCACGGCCTCCACCACCACGAGCACGGCGACCTCGCCGCCGTTGAGCACGTAGTCGCCCAGGGACACCTCCCGCACCCGCACCCGGTCCGCGTAGTGCTGCACGACGCGCGCGTCGATGCCCTCGTAGCGCCCGCAGGCGAAGACCAGCCACGGCTCGGCCGCCAGCTCCACGGCGCCGGCCTGCCGGAAGACCTCCCCCGCCGGGCTCGGCACGAGCAGCACCGGACCCTGCGGGTGCGCTCCCGGCGGCGGGTCGGCGAGCACGGCGTCCAGCGCCTCCCCCCACGGCTCGGGGCGCATCAGCATGCCCGCCCCACCGCCGTAGGGGGTGTCGTCGACGGTGCGGTGCCGGTCGTGGGTGTGCTCGCGCAGGTCGTGCACCCGCAGGTCGAGCAGGCCGTCGGCCCGCGCGCGCCCGAGGAGGGACAGCGACAACGGCTGCAGGTAGCCGGGGAAGATGGTGACGACGTCGACGCGCACCCTCAGCCGTCCTCCCCGTCCGCACCCGTGGAGGGGAACAGCCCGCCGGGCGGGTCGACCACCACCCGGCCGCCGGGCACGTCCACCTCGGGCACGAGCGCGCGCACGAACGGGACCAGGACGTCCGCCCCCCCGGCCGCAGGCCGCACGACGAGCAGGTCCTGGGCGGTGCCGGTGAGCAGGTCCGCGACGGTGCCCAGCACGCCCCCGGCGGTGTCCACGGCGACCAGCCCGGCGAGCTGGTGCGGGTACCAGGCGTCCTCCTCCGCGTCGCCCTGCTCGTCGACGTCGACGAGCAGGAGCACGTCGCGCAGCGTCTCGGCGCCGCTGCGGTCGGCGTGCTCCGCGAAGCCGAGCAGGAGGGTGCCCTGGTGCTCGCGCAGCGACCGCACCGTCAGCGGCCCGGCACCCGCCGGATCGGTGCGCAGCACGGCACCGGCGGCCAGCCGGCGCCAGGGGTCGTCGGTGCGCACCTCCACGGTGACCTCACCGCGGATGCCGTGCGGGCGGCCGATGCGGGCGACGACGTAGTCCACGGCAGCTCCAAGGCGGGCACGAGGGGTGGGACGGCGGGCGGGCAACGCAGCACGCGCCAGGTCCCGGCGGCAGGACCTGGCGCGTGCTGGGGGCGGTCAGCGGCGGCGGTCGACGTCCACGAGGTCGACGCGCACGGGCTGGCCGCCGGCGAGGGCGGTGATGACGGTGCGCAGCGCCTTGGCCGTGCGGCCGGAACGGCCGATGACCCGCCCGAGGTCCTCGGGGTTGACCCGGACCTCGAGCACGGCACCGCGGCGCAGCGCCTTCGACGTCACGCGGACGTCGTCGGGGTGCCCGACGATGCCCCGCACGAGGTGCTCGAGGGCGTCGGCGAGCACCGGCTCAGCTCTCGGTGGACGGCGCGTCGGCGGCGGCCGCGACCACCGGCTTCTGCTTCGGCTCGGGGTGGCGCAGGGTGCCCTCGGCGCCCGGCAGGCCCTTGAACTTCTGCCAGTCACCGGTGATCTTGAGAAGCACCAGGACCTGCTCGGTGGGCTGCGCGCCCACGCCGAGCCAGTACTGCGCGCGGTCGGACTTGATGTCGATGAGCGACGGCTCGCTGGTGGGGTGGTACTTGCCGATCTCCTCGATGGCGCGGCCGTCGCGCTTGGTGCGGGAGTCGGCCACGACGACGCGGTAGTACGGCGCGCGGATCTTGCCCATGCGCTTGAGACGGATCTTGACAGCCACGGTGGGGGAACACTCCGGTTCTGGTCTGGGGTGAGCGTCACCGGCCGGGGGTGGGGTTCGCCCGCCGGGTGGCTCTCGGACGCGGGTGCCGGGGTGAGAGGGTCCCCGGCACTCGAGTGCTCCAGCATTGTGCCAGACGCCGCGCACCGGGCGTTCCCCGAGCACGCCGCCGGCCAGGGACGTCGTCGGCCGGCGGCGCCGTCAGCCGGCGGCGGGCAGCGGTGCACCGCGCAGCACCACGGCCCGCAGCGCCCGCAGCGCCCCGAGGTCCGCGCGCGGATCGGCGGGGCACACCACGAGGTCGGCATCGGCGCCCTCCTGCAGGCCGTCGGCACCGAGCCAGCGGCGGGCCGCCCACGTCGCCGCGTCGAGGGCCGCCACGGCGGGCAGCCCGGCCGCGGCGAGCTCGGCCACCTCCTCGACGATCAGCCCGTGGGGCAGCACGCTGCCGGCGTCGGTGCCCGCGCGCACCGGCACGCCGGCCTCCCACGCCTCGCGCACGGTGGCGCGGCGGCGGGCGTGCAGCGCCCTCATGTGCGCCGCGTACCGCGGGAACCTGCCCTCCGCGCGCTCCGCGATGCCCGGGAAGGTCGCGATGTTGACGAGGGTGGGCACCACCACCACCCCCGCGGCCGCCGCCCGCGCGATCGTGGCCGCGGTCAGGCCGGTGCCGTGCTCGATGCCGTCGAAGCCGGCGTCGATCAGCTCGGCCACCCCGTCCTCGCCGAACTGGTGGGCGGTGATGCGCGCGCCCTCGCCGTGGGCGGCCTCGGCGGCGGCGCGCAGGGTCGCGGCGTCCCAGCACGGCGCGAGGTCGCCGCTGTCGCGGTCGATCCAGTCGCCGACGACCTTCACCCAGCCGTCGCCGCGGCGGGCCTGCTCCCGCACGGCGGCGGGCAGGTCGGCCGGCTCCAGCTCCTCGGCCAGGCCGCGCAGGTAGCGGCGGGTGCGCGCCAGGTGCCGGCCGGCCCGCAGGATCCGCGGCAGGTCGGGGCGGGAGTCCACCCACCGGGTGTCGGCGGCGGAACCGGCGTCGCGCAGCAGCAGCGCCCCGCTGTCGCGGTCGGTCAGCGCCTGCTGCTCGGTCGTGGCGGCGTCCACCGCCCCGCCCGGCCCGAGCCCGACGTGGCAGTGCGCGTCGACCAGGCCGGGCAGCACCCAGCCGCGCAGCTCCTGCACGTCGGCGCCCGGCGCGGTGGGCCGCTCGAACGTGATGCGGCCACCGACGACCCACGCCTCGACCCGCACGTCCTCGGGGCCGACGAGGACGGGACCGCGCAGGTGCAGGACGTCCACGGGGCGCTCCGCCGCGCCGGCCGGGCGGGTCAGCGCCCGCCGAGGAACTTCTCGAAGCCGGGGGGCAGCTGCAGCGAGGAGGGGTCGGGCGCCTGCTGCTCGGGGTCGGGCAGCCCGAACGCCGAGGTCGCCGCCGCGGTGCGCGACGCCTCCGCGCGCTGCGCGGCGCTGCGCTCCTGCTCGGCGCGCTTGGCGGGGTTGCCCGACTTGCCCTTCTTCGCCTTCGAGGGCGCGGTGCGGGCCCGCTGCTTCTTGCCCGAGCCCCCGGGCACGCCGGGCATCCCCGGGATGCCCGGCATGCCCCCGGCCAGGCCCTTGCGCATCTGCCGCATCATCTTCTGCGCCTGCCCGAAGCGCTCGAGCATGTCGTTGACGGCGGAGACGCTCTGCCCGCAGCCGGCGGCGATGCGGGCGCGGCGGGAGCCGTTGATGATGCGGGGCTGGCGGCGCTCCAGCGGGGTCATGGAGCGCACCATCGCCTCGATGCGGTCGAACTCCCGCTCGTCGAAGGCGTCGAGCTGCTCGCGGACCTGCTGCATGCCCGGCAGCATCCCGAGCATCTTCTTGATCGAGCCCATGTTGCGCACGGCCGCGATCTGCTGCAGGAAGTCCTCGAGGGTGAAGTCCTCGTCGTTGGCGAACTTCGCCGCCATCTGCTGCGCCTGGTCGGCGTCGAAGGCGCGCTCGGCCTGCTCGATAAGCGTGAGGACGTCGCCCATGTCGAGGATCCGCGAGGCCATCCGGTCGGGGTGGAACAGCTCGAAGTCGTCGAGCTTCTCCCCCGTGGAGGCGAACATCACCGGCTGTCCGGTCACCGACCGCACCGACAGGGCCGCGCCGCCGCGGGCGTCGCCGTCGAGCTTGGACAGCACCACGCCGGTGAAACCGACGCCGTCGCGGAAGGCCTCGGCCGTCTGCACGGCGTCCTGGCCGATCATGGCGTCGAGGACGAAGAGGACCTCGTCGGGGTCGGTGGCGGCGCGGATGTCCGCGGCCTGCCGCATCATCTCCGCGTCCACGCCGAGGCGGCCGGCGGTGTCGATGACGACGACGTCGTAGCCCTGGGAGCGGGCGTGCTCGACCCCGGCGCGCGCCACCGCCACCGGGTCCCCGACACCGTTGCCGGGTTCGGGGGCGTAGACGGCGACGCCGGCGCGCTCACCGGTGATCTGCAGCTGGTTGACGGCGTTGGGCCGCTGCAGGTCGCAGGCCACCAGCAGCGGCCGGTGGTCGAGGTTCTTCAGGTGGCGCCCGAGCTTGCCCGCCAGGGTCGTCTTCCCCGCGCCCTGCAGACCGGCCAGCATGATGACCGTCGGCGGGTTCTTCGCCAGCCGCAGCCGGCGCGTCTCACCGCCGAGGATGCCGATGAGCTCCTCGTTGACGATCTTGACGACCTGCTGGGCGGGGTTGAGGGCACCGGACACCTCCTCCCCGAGCGCGCGCTCGCGCACGGCGGCGGTGAACTGGCGGACGACCGGCAGGGCGACGTCGGCGTCCAGCAGCGCCCGGCGGATCTCGCGGACGGTGGCGTCGACGTCCTCCGGCGACAGCCGCCCCTTGCCGCGCAGGGAGCGGAAGGTGGCGGTGAGGCGGTCGGAGAGCGAGGCGAACACGCCCGAAGCCTAGCCGCAGCCCCGCCGCCGTCACGTCGCGCGAGGGTGCGGGACCCGCGGCGGGCTCAGGCGCGGGTGGACTCCCCCGGCTGCTCGGCGGCGTCGGACAGCGCCGCCACCACCCGGGCGACCCGCGGCGGCGAGAGCCGGGAGCCGTCGGGCTCGGCCAGGTACAGCACGTCGACGGCCTGCGCGGCGTAGGTGGCGACGTGCGCGGAGCGGATGTCGACGCCCTCGGCGGCCAGCGCCCGCCCGAGGGCGTGCAGCAGGCCGGGGCGGTCGGCCGCGCGCACCTCGATCACCGTGGCGCGCTCGGAGGCGCCCGGCAGGATCACCACCCGCGGGTGGGCGACCAGCGCGCGGACCCCCCCGCCGGGCGGGCGGCGCTGCGCGTCGCGGCGCACGAGACGCTCCAGCAGGGCCGTGTCCCCCGCCTCGATGCGGTCCAGGGCCTGCCGCAGCCCGTCCGCGGAGGGCGCGTCACCGCTGGGGCTCTCCACCCACCAGGTGTCCACGGCCACGCCGTGCAGCGTGCGCACGAGCGCGGAGCGCACGAGGAGGCGGTGACCGGCCAGCAGGCCCGCGAGGTCGGCGAACAGCCCCGTGCGGTCGGCGGTCACGACCGTGACGACGGAGAACCCGTCCACCTCCTGCACCCGCACCTGCGTGCACCCGCCGGCGGCGACCTGCGCGGCCAGCTCCTGCTCCTCGGGTGCGAACGGCGCCGGGCCGGGGGCCTCCTGCCCGCGCAGCCGGGCCTCGGCGCGCCCGACGAGGTCGTCGACGAGCCGGGCCCGCCAGGGCGACCAGGCCGCCGGGCCCGCCGCCAGCGCGTCGGCCTCGGTGAGCGCCCGCAGCAGCGCGAGGACGTCGGCGCGCCCCTCGACGGCGGTGACGAGGGCGTCGACGGTGCGGGGGTCGTCGGGGTCGCGGCGGGTGGACAGCTCGATGAGGGTGAGGTGCTCGCGCACGAGGCGCTCCACCACGGCGGCGTCGGCGGCGGGCAGGCCGAGGCGCTCGCACACCCGGCGGGCCAGCGGGGCGCCGGCGGCGGCGTGGTCGTGCTCGCCGGGGCGCTTGCCGAGGTCGTGGGTCAGCGCCGCGAGCAGCAGCAGGTCCGGGCGCGGCACGTCGCGCAGGAAGGGCTGGGCGCGCACGGCCGTCTCCACGAGGTGGCGGTCCACGGTGTAGCGGTGCACGGCGTTGCGCTGCGGGCGGTTGCGCACCGCCGTCCACTCCGGGATCCAGCGCTCGACGAGCCCGACGAGGTCGAGGGACTCCCACACCGGCACCTGCGCCGGCCCGGAGGCCAGCAGCTCCAGCAGCGCCTCGCGCGCGACCTGCGGCCACGGGTCGGGCAGGGCGGGGGCGGCGTCGACGACGTGCTGCAGCGTCACCGGTGACAGCGGCAGCCCGCTGCGCACGGCGGCGGCGGCGGCGCGCAGCGGCAGCACCGGGTCCTCCGCCGGGGAGACGCGCCCGCCCAGCACCACCTCCCCGTCGTGCTCGACGAGGCCGTGCCCCAGCGAGCGCAACCGGGGCCGGCGCGGACCGGGGCGGAAGCGGCGCGAGGGCAGCGCCTGGCGGGCGCGGCGGGCGGTGGTGTCGACGGCCTGGGAGACGACGCGCGCGGCCTGCGCCAGGGCGGCCAGCAGGGCGTCGGCGTCGGTGTAGCCGCAGATGACGGCGGTGGCGTCCTGCTCGGCGAGCACGAGGCGGTCGGTGGGCCGCCCGGAGGTGGCCTGCAGGCCGTCGCGCACGTCGAGCAGCAGCTCGTGCGCGGCGTCGACGGGGCCGTGCGGGCGGTCGGTGAGCCAGCTGGCCACCAGCGCCCGCAGCACGACGGCGTCGCGCAGGCCGCCGCGCGCCTCCTTCAGGTCGGGCTCCAGGAGGTAGGCGAGCTCCCCGTGGCGGGCGGCGCGCTCGGCGAAGGAGTCCAGCAGCGCCGGCAGCCGCTTGCGGATCCCGGAGCGCCAGTCGCCGAGGAGGGCGGCGCGGGTGCGGGCCACGACGGCGGTGTCGCCGGCGATCGCGCGCAGGTCCAGCAGCCCGACGGCCGCGGCGAGGTCCGCGCGGGCCACCTCGCGGCACTCGGTCGCCGAGCGCACCGAGTGGTCCAGCCGCAGCCCCTCGTCCCACAGCGGGTACCAGATGCTCTCGGCCAGGGCCGCCACGTCGGAGGCCGCCACCCGCCGCCCGTCGTGGACGAGGACGAGGTCGAGGTCGCTGGCGGGACCGCAGTCGCCGCGGGCGAGGGAGCCGACGGCGGCCAGGGCCACACCGCTGGGGTCGGCGACGAGGGCGGGCAGCGAGCCGGTGGCCTCGGCCCACACCTCGCGCAGGCGCCGCTCGACGAGGCCCACCAGCTCCGCGCGGCGGGCGGGACCGGGGCGCCCGGCGCGCACCGCGAGGGAGAGGCGCTCGGTGCGCAGGTCGCTGCTCAGGGTGGTTCCCCCCTCGGGCGGGTCGGGTGGCCCGGACGGGCCGGCTGGCGCGCGGGTCGTGCGCGGCGCGGGGAGCGGCGGCGCCCGGCCGGGCGGTGGAGGACCAC
>NZ_BAABIL010000056.1:0-2750 GCF_039542765.1 Kineococcus glutinatus | reverse complement strand
CGCGAGGGGGACCGAGCATGGCGGACGGCACGGCGGGGCGCGGGGCGCCGCAGCGGCACGGCGCGCCCGCCGGGCGCCCCGCACCGGCGGCGACCGCGGACGACGTGGCGATCGTCGTCGTCACGTTCAACCGGGCGGACCTGCTGGGCGGCCTGCTGGCCAGCATCGCCGCCGCCGACGAGCGGCCCGGGCGCGTCGTCGTCGTGGACAACGCCAGCTCCGACCACACCCCCGACGTGCTCGCCGCCGCCCGCGACCGGCTCGGCGACGTCCTCCTGGTGCGGCGGCTGGAGACCAACACCGGCGGCGCCGGCGGCTTCTGCGAGGGCGTGCGCACCGCGCTGGAGGACGGCGCGCGGTGGCTGTGGCTCATGGACGACGACGTCGAGGTGCTCCCCGACGGCATGGCGCGGCTGCTGTCCTGGTCCGGGGCCTTCCGCGTGCTGCACGGGCGGCGCTGGGACCACGACGGCTCGCCGTTCTTCTGGCAGCCGGAGTTCAACCAGCTCCTCGGCGTCCCCAAGATCGTCGGCGCGCCGCGCTTCGAGCCGCTGGGCTGGAGCCCGGCCAGCTCCGGCTGCTTCGAGGGCATGTTCGTGCACCGCTCCGTCGTGGAGCGCATCGGCCTGCCCGACCCGCGCTTCTTCATCGGCTGGGACGACGCGATCTACGGCTGGCTGGCCTCCCGCGCCACCCGCTCCGCGGTCGTGGACGAGTTCGTGCTGCGCCGGGCCCGCGACATCCGCCAGCTCAGCATCGGCACCCGCCAGCTCAACGCCGGTGGCGACCTCACCCGGTACCACATCATGCGCAACCGGGCGCACATCGCCCGCTACTTCGCCGCCCACGGGGAGCTGTTCCCCGCCGGCTTCGCGGTGGGCACGGCGTTCATCTTCGCCAAGGAGCTCGTGCGCCTCGTCGTCGTCGAGCGCAAGGTGCGCGGCGCCGGCCGGCTGGTGCGCGGCTGGCTCGACGGGCGCGCGGTCCGCCGCGACCCCTCGTGGCGGCCGATGCCCCCCTTCGTGCCCGCCGCCGCGGCCGCCGAGGCGGGCGGCGCGGTCACGAGCACGCCGTGATCTCGTAGAGCCGCACCCCGCCACCGGTCGCCACGAGGCGGAAGCCCGGGCGGGCGGCGAACGACCGGAAGGCGCTGTACCCCGCCGGCGCCAGGCCCGGGGGGTCCCACAACCGCCCGCCGTCGACGACGTAGCGCACCCCGGTGCGCGCCAGCGCCGCGCACACCGCGGGGTCGGTGGCGGCGTCCTGCAGGTGGTCGGCGAGGAAGCGGGCGTCCTCCCCGAGGTTGCCGCGCATGTGCGGGTACAGCACCCGCACCCCGCCGGAGAGGGCGTAGGCGTAGGCGCTGCCGTCCCACGGGGTGCCGGCCACGACGGCCCCGGCGGGCACCCAGCGGTCCAGCCGCTCGTAGAAGCGCTGCTCCCGCGGGCTCACCAGGGACAGCGCCGGGTCGCGCTCGGCGCGGGCGTTGGTCAGGCCGAGCTGGTCGCCGTTGCCCCGCACCTGCGGCACCGCGGCGCCCAGGCCCGCCACCACGGCGAGCACCCCCGCGAGGGCACCGGCCCGGCGGCGCAGCACCCGCGCGAGGACCCGGCCGAGGACCAGCGCCCCGAGCACGGCCAGGGCCACCCCGGTGACGGGCACCGTCGAGGCCAGCCGGAAGCGGTCGTTGTACCAGGGCCCCGTCACCACCTGCGCGAACGGCGCGTCGGTGCCGGCGGCGATGACGTCCAGGGCCGCGACGAGCAGGTGGGCCGGGACCAGCCAGCGCCAGCGGGGCCGGGCGAGGCAGGCCAGCAGACCCACGAGGACGAGGACGGGGACGACGACGCCGGTGCCGGCACCGGCGGGGGCGTGGGTGAGCTCCTCCACGACCGCGTCGCCGACGCTGCGGGTGGCCGGCCAGTCCGCGCTCGTCATCGTGCGCAGCCGCGGGCTCAGCGCCGCCAGCGCCCCCGCCACGGCGACCACCCCGGCGACGAGGCCGGCCAGCGCCGGCCACCGCACCCGGGTGCGCCGCCACGGCAGCAGCACCCCCGGCAGCGCGGTGACCACGACGAGCGCGGTGCACTGCAGCAGCCCCAGCAGGAAGGAACCGGGGTGGCCGACGACGGCGGCACCGAGGGCGGCCGCGGCCAGCAGCAGGGAGCGCAGCCGCGCGCCGGTGGCGTGCTCGCCGGGGTCCTCGCCGGGGTCCTCGCCGCGCAGCGGTCCGGTGGCGTGCAGCGGTCCGGTGGCGTGCAGCAGGGCGCCGAGCGCGGCGGGCAGCACCGCCGTGCCCACCGTCTGCGGCCACAGCGCGCCCCAGCGGTCGATCAGCCAGGGGAAGGCGACGAACGCCTGGCTGAGCACGCCGGCCAGCAGCAGCGGCACCGGCGCCGGCCCGGCGAGCCGGCGCACCAGCAGCAGGCACGACAGCGGCCACACCAGCCCGGCCACGACGAGGACGAGGACGTCGGCGGCCACCACCACCGGCGCCCCGGCCAGCGCGAGCAGCGAGGCCAGCGCGTGCCAGCCCGCCGGGTAGTAGGCGGAGGCCGCGGACGGCGACGTCAGCCGGGCCACCGAGGCCGGGGAGGCGTCGCCGGTGTCGAGGACCCGCTGCACGGCGTTGAGGTGGAACATCGCGTCGAACGTCTGCGACACCGCGTCGGGCCGGCCGAGGCCCCGGTCCACGGCCAGGGCCGCCAGCACGAAGGCGCAGGCCCGCCCGGCCAGCGCGGCCGCCGCCG
>NZ_BAABIL010000055.1:0-4491 GCF_039542765.1 Kineococcus glutinatus | reverse complement strand
AGCTGCGCGCCCGGCTGGTGGACGAGCGGGCGGTCGGCCTGCGCGCGCTGCGGGCGGCCACCGCGCGCTACGCCGAGCGCCGGTGGGCACCGGGGAAGCTGGAACCCCTCGCCGACGCCCAGCACGCCGCGGCCGGCGGCCACCTCGAGGTGCTGGACGCGCTGGAGGCCCTGGGCTGACCGGCGCCGGCCCTACCGGCGCGCGGCGCCCGGGGGCGAGGGGGCCAGCGGGCTGAGGGCGGGGTTGCGCAGGTGCTCGTAGACGACGCTGGTGCGGACGTCCGCGATCTCGCTGCGCTGGGTGAGGCGGTCGATGACGAACGCGTAGAGGGCCTCGTTGTCGGCGACGGCGACGTGGATGAGGAAGTCCTCGGTCCCGGTGACGACGAACACGCCGAGCACCTCGGGCAGGGAGCGCACCCAGTCCCGGAACGCGTCGATGGTGCGCCGCGACGGCGGCCGGACGCGCACCGCGATGAGGGCCTGGACCGGCCGCCCGATCTCGGCGAGGTCCACGTCGAGCGTCGCGCCGCGGATCACGCCGCGCCGGCGCAGGTTCCGGGTGCGGTCCAGGGCGGTGCTGGGCGACACCCCGACCGCCTGGGCGACGTCCCGGTTGGTCCGCCGTGCATCCGCCTGCAGCGCGCGCAGGATCGCCGCATCGAGTGCGTCCAGACCGGCCACGGGAGCCCTCCGTCCGTACGAAGTACGAGCACCGTTGCTCCTGCCCGGTGCCCTGCCTAGCTTCGGCCCACCTCATCGTACGGACGGAGCCGAGATGACCGCAGAACCTGTCACCGCACCCGCGACCGCCGCACCCGGACCCGTCGTCGGGTTCGCGCCCGGGGAGGTCCTCACCGACCGGCCCACCCGCGAGGCCCGGCTGAAGTGGGTCCTCGTCGTCGACGAGACCCTGCCCGCGGGGCGCGTGGTCAACGCCGCGGCCTGCATCGCGGCCGGCACCGGCGCGAGCGTCGCCGGGCTCGTGGCCGGCGGCGGCCCGGACGCCTCGGGCACCGTCCACCCGGGCCTGCCGTGGACGGGGTGCGCGGTGCTGGCGGCCACCCCGGAGCAGCTGGCGGCGCTGCGCGAGCGGGCGGTCGCGGACCCGGACCTCCACGTGGTCGACATGCCCGCCGTCGCGCAGGCGCACCGCGTCTACGACGACTACCTGGCCGAGCTGGCCACCACCCCGCCGGAGGCCGTCGCCGCCTGCGCGGTGAGCGTCGTGGGGCCGCGCAACCGGGTGGACCGGTTGGTCCGGCGGCTCGCGCTGCTGCCGTGAGCGGCCTGCCCGGCCTCCTCAGGACGGCGAGCCCGCGGCGACGCGCCCACCGGTCCGCTCGCGGCGGGGCCAGAGGGTGTAGCTGACGGCGGCCAGCAACTCGACGGCGAGCACGATCCCCAGCACGGGCAGCAGGCCGGTGAGGGCGGCGGTGCGCTGCGGGTCGCCGACCCAGGCGGTGAGCAGGAGCAGCAGGCCGCCGGCGACAGCGACGGCGAGGAGGGTGCGGGCCACGTCGGCCCAGCACGCGCGGGTGTGCGCGGCGCCGTGCAGCCGGACCGGGGCGGGGCCGCCGGCGAAGCGGTGGGCGAAGCGGGTGTCGGCCCAGGAGATCATCCGGTGGCCGTAGGCGAGGGAGAACCCGATGTAGAGCGCGGCGAGGCCGTGCAGCCCCGAGGCGACGGCGCCGGCGCGCAGGTGCAGGGCGGTGGCCGCCAGCAGCACGAGGTCGACGACGGGGGTGGCGGCGAGCAGCACGAGCCCGGTCCGGGGGGCGCGCAGCGGGTAGCGGGCGACGAGCCCGGCGACCACGAGCACCCAGAACCCGATCTCGCAGGCGAGGATCAGGACGAGCATCGTCACTCCTGGTGTTAGCACGGGTGTGTTCAAAAGCTAAGTTAGCACAGCCGTGTACATTCAGGGGGTGCCACGACTCATCGACCACGCCGCCCGCGAGGTGGAGGTCGCCGAGGCGGCGTGGCGGGTGGTGGTGCGCGACGGCGTGCGCGCGCTGTCGGTGCGGACGGTGGCCGCCGAGGCCGGGCTGGCCACCGCGTCCCTGCGCCGGGCGTTCCCCACCCAGCAGGCGCTGCTCGCCTTCTCCCTGGAGCTCGTCGCCCGCCGGGTGCGCCAGCGCATCGCCGCCCTGCCGCCCGCGACCTCGGTGCGCGAGGCCGCCTCGGCGCTGCTCGCCCAGCTCCTGCCCCTCGACGGCGAGCGGCGCACCGAGATGGAGGTCTTCCTCCTGATCGGCTCCCTCGCCCACACCGACCCGCAGCTGCGCCACGTCCACCGGGCGGCCCACGCCGAGCTGGGCACCGCGTGCCGCCGCGTCGTCGAGGGGCTCGTCGGTGCCGGCTGGGCCCGCGGCGACCTCGACACCGGGTTCGAGGCCCGCCGGCTGCACGCCCTCGTCGACGGCCTCGCGCTGCACCTGGTCCGGCAGGAGGAGGGGGAGGCGGTGCGGTGGGCCGTCGAGGTGCTGGAGGGGCACCTCGACGGCCTCGCGGCTCAGCCCTCCTCGACGGCCCCGACCCGCTCGGCGCCGGTGTCGAAGAAGGTGTCCAGGTAGCGCATCGGGTCCAGGCCGCTCGTCCGCATGAGGCTGAACACCTCCGCCCCGTGGCCGGGCTCGTCGTCGAGCAGGTAGGCCTGCGCCATCCCCAGGTACTCCGTGGGCGCCTCGTCGTCGCCGCCCTGCGACCCCGCCTCCGCCGACGTGCGGGCGGCGTAGCGCACCGCCTCGGCCTCCGCCAGCTCGATGGCGCGGTCCATGTCCTGCTCGTGCCAGAGCGTGATCCGCTCCTCGTAGACCTGCTGGTCGCCGAATCGGGTGCGGAACACGCAACGCACGGCGACCCAACCGGAGTTCGTCATGGGGAAACGCTGCCACGTCCCGCCCCGGCGGTGCACGGGGAGGTCGCGCCCGGCGCGGCGGGGCCCGCTCAGCCGGGCCCGCCGCCGGCCCGCCGCCGTCCGGACCGCGACCGCCAGGTGTGCCGGGCCCGCGTCGCCCACAGCGCCCACGCCACCAGGCCGGGCTGGAACACGAGCCGCACCGCGCGCTTGGTGTCGCTGTCGAGCCCGAAGGCGTCGGTGCGGGTGATGAGCTGGGAGACGTTGCCGGGGAAGACGGCGACGAAGAAGGCGGCCGCGGTGGCGCCGGCGAGGGCGCGCGCGGGCTGCTTCCACGCGGCGACCAGCGCGGCGCCGAGGGCGAGCTCGACGACGCCGGAGGCGACGACGACGAGGTCCGCGTCCAGCGGCAGCCAGGGCGGCACCTGCGCCTGGAACTCCTGGCGCTGGGTGGTGAGGTGCCCGGTGCCGGCGGTGAGCAGCACCAGGCCGAGCGCGGTCTGGCCGGCCGCCCGCAGCGCCGGGCGCAGGTCGGGGGTGTTCACGTCGTCCTCCTCGTCCGGGTCGGGGTTCAGGCGGTGACGGTCTCGAGGGTCACGGGGACGTTGCCCCGCACGGCGTTGGAGTAGGGGCACACCTAGTGCGCGGCTTCGACGAGCCGCTCGGCGGCGGCCTGCCCGAGGCCGCCGAGCTCGACGTGCAGGGTGACCTCCAGGCCGAAGCCGCCGGCGTCGTTCGGGCCGATGCCGACCTCGGCGGTGACGGCGGAGTCGGTGAAGGTGGCGCCCTCCCGGCGGGCGACGGCCTTGAGGGCGCTGTGGAAGCAGGCGGCGTAGCCGGCGGCGAAGAGCTGCTCGGGGTTGGCGCCGCCGCCGGGGCCGCCCATCTCCCGCGGGACGGCGAGGTCGAGGTCGACGAGGCCGTCGGAGGAGCGGGTGTGCCCGTCGCGGCCCTCCCCGGTGGCGGTGGCGGTGGCGGTGTAGACGACGGGCACGGTGGGCCTCCGGTGTGGTGGGGAGAACGGTCGTTCTCCCTGGTGCCCGGCAGTCCACCGCACCCCGCGCCCGCGGTCAAGCGGGAGCGGGGCGCGGTTACCGTGGGCGGGTGAGCACGGCGGTGCGCCCCTCCGAGGCGCGGGAGCGGCTGCTGCGCACCGCCTCGGCCCTCTTCTACGCCGAGGGCGTGCGCGGCGTCGGCGTCGACCGCGTGATCGCCGAGGCCTCGGTGACCCGCGCCACCTTCTACCGACACTTCCCCGGCAAGGAGGACCTCGTCGTCGCCTGGCTGCGCGGCGTCGACGCCGCCGTGCGCGAGCGGGCGGGTGACCCGCCGCCGGACGCCCGGGGCGCGGCGGCGTGGCTGCTCGGCCTCACCGCGGCGGTCGGGGAACAGCTGTGCGGACCGGGGTTCCGGGGCTGCCCGTTCATCAACGCCGCCGCCGAGCACCCCGACCCCGACAGCCCCGTGCGGCGGGCCGTGCGCGAGCACCGGCGGTGGCTGGAGACGGCCGTCGCCGGGGCGTTCGGCCGCGCCGGGCACCCCGAGCCGGCCGCCGCCGCCCGCCGCTGGGTGCTGCTGCGCGACGGCGCGATGGTCGCCGGCTACCTCGCCGACCCCGCCGCCGCGCAGGCG